>JAGLSW010001181.1 GCA_023135565.1 Candidatus Aminicenantota bacterium
GGCTAAAAGGGTGGGTGCGCCGCACCCCCGCCGGAGGCATCTTACCGCCACTTAGCAATATCTGGGATGTAGCGCAGCAAGATGGCTGCCAATCCCATCCACAAAGCCAGCAAAACGATGGGGTAGCCCGGATCGTCCGTCACCCGGAAAGAGACCCAACGCCTCAATTCGGCAAAATGAAAAGAGTAGCCGCCGATTTCGGCGCTGCCGCGAAAAGGCGCCCGGCCTTTAAACACTACTTTGCCCGATTCGTCTTCCATTTCGATTAAAAGCATAGGATTATCAGGTGTTTCCCCGCTTTTTTGCACTTTGTCGCCTACCTGCTTATAGGCCGGGTAAACCGTCACGATAACCCGCTGTTTGAAAAAAGGCAAAGGCAAAAAATCCCGGTACTCCCATTCCACACCTGTGCGGAAAGTCTTGAGAGCCACGAATGAATTGACCAGCAGTTTATTATTTTTTTCGTCCCGGATCATGATGCGCGGAGAAAATCCTATTTCATGGTGGGTAAAGGTAAGCCCGCGATAACTAAAGGGATAGTTTATTTTTACAATACCTTCGCCTGTTTTCCCGGAACTATCGCCCACCTCCAGGTAGGATACTACATCCACCGGGTGAACTTGCCGTTCATATTTGACTTTCAGTTCCTTTAAAAGCAAAATGAATCCTTTGTGGTTTTCCCTGCGCAGCGGGCCTTCCACCAGCCGGAGATAATTACTACGTTCTTCTTTAAAACTCTGACCTTCGGTGAGAAGAATACGCCCGTCTAAACCGGCGGCTGTGCTCAAGAACCCCCCGGCAAAAAGAACAATCAAGCTGAGATGCAGGAAAAGAAAACCGTATCGCCTCATGGCTCCAGGGCCTTTAAAGGCGGCAAGCCCCCCTTCCCGGTAAAGAAACAAACCGGTACAGGTTAGAGTATTGACAGTAAAAAGAAGAATAATAATTAGGAAAGGCACGGAGTGGAACACCCGGAATAGACCAAGGGGTTTGAACAGTGTTGTGACCAGCGGGTGCTGCTGCTGCCAGCGGGTGATTTCGGCAGCCTTGAACAACCCCTCCTGTGGCAGCATCGCCCCGGCAATAGAAAAAACGATCAACAGCAGCACCAGCGCTAACGCCAGTTTCGATGAACTTAACGCAGCAAGCAGTTTATTAAAGAATTTTTTTTTACGCAATATTTAATCAGCGATTTGGGTGTACTCTTTGCCCGGGGTGCCTTTATCAGCCCTCCCGGGGTGGTTACAATCACCGCCGCCGCAGCCATCTTTTCCGGCGGAAGTATTGGCCTCCCAGCCGCTGTTCCAGCCGCCTACCATGAAGGTTGGAGTCACGGACCCCGCCGACCAGGTGCCGCTGGGCCAGGTAAAGCTGCCGCCGTGGATATTGCCCCGCGCAGTGCCGTTCGGCACTAAACCATAGTTGACGATGCCGCCATGACAGCCCAGGCAGCCCAATTCGTTGCCGCCGCTGGCTCGGTGCTGGTTTTGGTTGCTGCCGTGGAACTCAAATTTTGAATTGTTACTGCCGGTCTGGTATTCGCTGGCTTTATGGCACAGGACGCAGAACGTTTCTACAGAAATGCCGGTGTCATTAGTAGGCGTTCCGGATTCCATAGTATCTAAGTCAATGGCGGTTAGCAGCATTCTCTGGTTGCTGCTGCCGTGACCGCTGGTGACGTGGCAGTCGAAACAAGAGATCACGTGCGGCCCACCGCTGTCCCAGGGAGCTACCATGGTAGCGCTGTTACAGAAAGAGTTGCCTACCGTGCCCCGTACCGCATGGTGGTAAGTGTTGCCGGTATCGAATTGGGCGAAGGTATTAGGTACGTCTTTGGCCCCCGAAGAGAAAGGCCGCAGCGCATTGCCGCTGAAATTGGTGAATGTAGCGCCGTCCGAATCGTGACATTTCATACAGTGATTGTCCTGTATGTCGGTCACCCAGGATTCTAAAGAGGCGCTGCTAGTATTCCTGGTAAAAGAAGTAAAACCGGTTAAACGCGCCCCGGTGTCGGGATTCATCAAATCTACATCACCGTTATTGTGATAGGTAGCCATATCCAAAGGTTCATAGTGGCACACGCCGCAGTCGTCGGAAGTAACCGCCCCGGCCAGCACGTGGTGACTGGCCAGTGAGAACTCGCCTACAACCGCCCTCCGGCTGCCCTGGGCCGTGCTGTGACAGCCGGTGCAACTGCCGCCCCCGGAAGGAGCGAAATTGCCGTCATGGGGATGACAGTCGGTGCAGGTCTGCCCTACATAATGAGTATGGTCACCGCCGCTGGTACTGTTGCGATGGTGACTAACCTGGGTATGACAGACTTCGCAAACATTGTCATAAGTGCCGTCGCCATCCTCATCGCCGTCTGCAAAAGAATACAAAGAGGGCTCGGAGGCGTCGGTGCCGCGGCTCTCGAAAACCACATCGACGGTACCGCTGTTGGGGGTTGTGATGGTGCCTACGCTGCCGGCCAGGTCTGCGCCGATCATTTTGATATTCGTGCCGCCGCGCCAGTTAGGCACATTGTCGTGGGGATTGTGACAGTCGATGCAGCCCATCTCGAAGGCGCCGTAAGTACTGCCCAAATGCACTTCCGCTTTCAAAGAAGATGATCCGGCTGCCCCGTGGCAGGACAAACACATATCGGTTGCCACCGCGTTATTAGTCAAAGCCTGGCCCGGTGCGCTGTGGGTGTTGTGACAAATAGAACAATCATGGTTGGGATTCAACGCCCCTGTACCTTTGGGACCAAAAACTAAAACAGCCGCGGCTATCACCAATACAAAAACAGGAATTGTTAATTTCAATGTCTTTTTCATGGTTATCCCCTTTATTTAGTGAGCACTTCGATGCGCCCGGCGCCGTTATTGGTGACAAAAACTCTCTTAGAACCGGGATCGTACACCATATCGAGCGGCAGCCTCATCTGACCGGGAGCCGTACCGTATTCGCCAAAGGTCTTAAGAAGCGCTCCACTGGCCTCATCGAACATCATAATTTCGGCTGAGAAACAGTCCAACATCAGCACCTGCCCTTTGCCGGTCACTGCCAGCCCCTGGGGCCTGGAGAAGCGGGAGCCGAACATCCCTATCTTGCCCGCAATCGTAGACACATGTCTGCCGCTGTAACGGAAAATCTGTATGCGGGGGTAGATACGGTTTGCCTGGTCGCCGTAATCGCTGACATAGACCCTCTTCCTGACGGAATCTATGGCAATGGCAGTGGGATTGGTAAGTATACCGGTGTCCGGGGGAGCGCCGGGAATAGTAAGGAGCAAATTTCCCTGCAGGTCAAATACGATCACTGCCTTCTGCCCGCCGTCTACCACGAAGATGCAATTGCGGTTAATGTCTACAGCCATATCCATAGGCCGCTGCACCGGGGTGTCGAAATAATAAAGCAGGCGGCCGTTTCCCTTGTAAACTTCCACCCGGTTTCTTGTTTCGTTGCCGACAATGATACGATTACTTACACACCCGACTGCCAGCGGCCTGCCGTCCACAGGGAAACCGCGGGTTATTTCCAACGTATCCCGGTCTAAGACAAAAACTTTCTTCTGCCGGGAATCCGATACCACCAGGTTTTTGTCGGGATCGAAAGCGATCCTCACAGGATAGCTGAGGCTTTGAACTCCCGCTTGTATATCGGCTTCTGTATCGGCGGTTACAATCGAAAGGCAGCAGGATAAACTGAAAATAAATATCGCAAACCTTGCGCTTGCTAATGCTTTTTTTCTCATGTTACCTTCTCCATATATTTTTTATTTGAGATTACAGTTCTTCCAGGTTGGACACAAACTATAGATATATTAATATAGCATGGGAACCACCGGTTTGTCAACCAAAAGAGTTATTTTTTTAAATTTTTCGGGAATGTTAACCCTTAATCAAATGTTTACTTGCTTTTTGTTGGAAAATTCATTATAATGGACTCTAAAAAAAAATGAGGACTATATATGGCAGAAGAACTGTTGAGAAGCATAAAAGAGCTGAGCAAAGAGCGCGGAATATCTCCGGACATTTTTTATTCTGCCATCGAAGAAGCGTTACTGACCGTTGCCGATAAATATTTCGATTATGAAACCGACGTTCATGTCGAAATAGATAAAGATAAAGGGAGTATCAAGGTCTACTGTAACAAACTCGTTGTCAAAGACGTAGAAGACCCTACCTCGGAAATCAGTTGGAAAGATGCATTAAAATACGATTCCAAAGCCAGGGAAGGCGAGGAAATAAAAATATTCCTGCCCGGTGAAACCTTAGGCCGGGTTGCCGCCCAGGCAGCCAAACAGATCATTATGCAAAAGGTCATGAAAGCGGAACAGCAGAAAATATATTCCAAATATCTACCTCTTACAGGCACACTTCTTTCAGGCGAAGTCGGCAGGATCGAAAAAAATAACGTGATTGTAAACCTCGATGTCGGTGAAGCGATCATCCCTCCAAAAGAACTATCGCCAAAGGATGTTTTTTACAGGGGTGATATCGTAAGGTTTTATATTAAAAGAGTTTTTCCCGAAGGCAAAGGCCCTCTAATTTTGGGTTCGCGATATATGAATGATTTTGTCGTTGAACTGATTAAGATGGAAGTGCCGGAAGTTGCCGAGGGAATTGTAAAAATATATTCGGTTTCCAGGGAACCGGGCTTTAAAACGAAAGTGGCGGTCTATTCCGTCGATAAAGCTGTAGACCCGGTAGGTGCAATCGTAGGCATGAATGGAAATAGGGTCCTCTCCATCACCAAGGAGCTGCGGGGAGAGAGAATCGATGTAATAGCCTACAGTGATTCTCCTGAAAGGTTTATCGCCTCAGCGCTGACGCCGGCTGAAATTGTGAAAGTAACAATCGTAGACCTCGCCCAAACCAAAGCCGAAGCTACGGTTACAGATAAAACTCTTTCGGCTGCCATAGGGAAAAGAGGAATAAATATAAAATTAGCTTCCAAACTGACTAAGTGGAATATCCAGTTGACCAACAGGATGGACAAACGAAGCGAATCTACTCAAAAAAAATTGTAGGAGGAGCACTTAATGCAGACCATTAAACTACATGAAGCGACGAAACAGTTTAAAATATCGAATAAATTGGCCATGTTTTTTTTAGAAAAAATCAAAATGCCGGTAAAATCTCACTCATCTGTTATTTCGATGGATCAACTTGAATTGCTGCGGGAGTTTTCCAGAGGCGACAAGAAGTACGCGTATGTGAACGGCGAATTTGACAATAGAGAGAAAGCAAAAAAAGATAAACATACAAAAGCTAAACAAACAATAGAAATAAAGGAAGAACCTCCTAAGGAAACAGCCCCGGCCCCGGATAAGGCGGATA
>JAGLSW010001182.1 GCA_023135565.1 Candidatus Aminicenantota bacterium
CCCGGCAGGGCCGCCGGAGGCATGATATAGATATTTGACCGACTGTTCGGTCAAAAGGAGGCTGATATGAGCAAATTTATTAAGATTTTTATCTTTATTATCCTGTTTTCTCTTTTATTTACCCTGAGTTTGCCGATCGAGAGCCAGGGAGATGCGGATGCAAAAGAGATCGTAAAAAAGATGGATGAACTTTACCGCAGCAGTTCCAGTTATGCTGTGATGGAGATGGAGATCGTCACCCCGCACTGGCAAAGGACTTTGAAGTTGGATGCCTGGAGCCTGGGAATGGATAAAACATTTCTCCGCATCCTGAACCCCAAAAAAGAGCGCGGCGTTGCTACTTTGAGAATCGACAACGAAATGTGGAATTTTCTACCCAAAACCAATAAAGTCATGAAAGTGCCGCCCTCTTTGATGATGGGTTCCTGGATGGGATCCGATTTTACCAACGATGACCTGGTCAAAGAGTTTACTTTTCTCGAAGACTATACGTTCGAGTTTACGAAAGTCGAAAACCCGGAGCAGGGCGTTCTGTATGTGAAGTGCATTCCCCGGGAAGGGCTGCCCATAGTCTGGGGTCATATTATTATTGCGGTGAAAGAGAAAAGTTACCTACCCATCTGGCAGAAGTACTACGATGAAAAAGGAAAGTCCATGCGGGAGATGCTCTACAAAGATATTAAAAAGTTCGGCATAAGGGAAATCCCGGCGGTAATGGAATTGATTCCCACCAACAAAAAGGGCAGCAGGACTATTGTCCGCTACTTAGATGCCAAATTCAATATCAAGATAGACAAAGGGATTTTCACCCTGAGAAATTTACGTTCGAGGATATAAAAATGATATTAAAAATTGCTTTCCGGAATGTATTCAGGCAGAGACGGCGCACCATCCTGACGGCCTTGAGCATGTTCGGCGGTTTTGTGCTGTCTACTTTTTTTATCGGTTGGTCAGACGGCACCTATAACAATATTATCGATACTTTCACCCGCTACAGTTTAGGCCACATCCAGGTGCATGAAAAAGACTACTTAGACCGGCCTTCCCTCTACAAAACAGTGAATAACCTGCCGCAGTTGGAAAAAATTTTGCAGGACACGGAGAAGGTAGACTCCTGGACGCCGCGGCTTTTTGGCGCCGGGCTGGTTTCTGTAAAAGACAAAAGCGCCGGTACGCGCATTATCGGCATCGATCCGCAGAAAGAGGTTAAGACCACCAAATTCGATGAAAAGATAATCGAGGGCAGGATGTTGTCCGGCCCGGCCCACGAAGCGCTGTTGGGCAAAGGGCTGGCTAAAATATTGAAAGCCGGGCTGGACGATGAGATCGTGGTGTTGTCCCAGGGAGCCGACGGTTCGATAGCCAACGACCTGTACAAAATCGTAGGCATCGTAGACAGCGGTGATGAGATCGGCGACCGGGCCTCTTTTTATCTTCATTTGCAGGACGCCCAGGAACTTTTGGTGTTAGAGGGCCGCGTCCACGAGATTGCTATCACTACAGCCAGTCTCAACCATGTGAGCCGGGTATCGGAAGCCCTGCGGGAGAAGATCGCGGACCCAGGTTTGGAGGTGGCCCCCTGGCAGGTATTTGCCCGCTCTTTTTATGTAGCCATGAACGCCGACAAAGAAGGCATGTGGATCATGCTGGTTATAATTATCATGGTGGTAGCGGTAGGCGTATTGAATACCGTGCTCATGTCCGTATTGGAGCGCAGGAGGGAGTACGGCGTATTAAAAGCAGTAGGCACCAAACCGGCACAGATCGTTAAAATGGTGCTTACCGAAGTCAACATCCTGGCCGTGATTTGTATTATCTGCGGTGCCGGCGTAGGGCTTTTGCTGCTCTATATTTTTTCTATTCACGGGTATAGTTTGCCTGAGCCCATCACTTACGGCGGCATGAAGTTCCAGCACATGATGGCGGAGATCAATGCCCGCAGTTTTTATATCCCCGCTGTCACCGTGCTGCTGGTGTCCACGCTGGTCAGCCTGGTGCCTGCCTTTAAAGCAGCCCGCACCGACCCGGCGAAGTCCATGCGGACTCATTAAGAAAAGAGGAGAAAAAAAATGTGGTTTTACATAAAACTTGCCTGGAGAAACATTTTCAGGAACAAAAGAAGAACGATAATCGCCGCTATTGCCATCGCCATAGGATTGGCTTCTTTGATACTCAGCGATGCGTATATGATCGGCATGGAGAATAATATTATCAAGTCGGCCACCTCTTCGTTGTTAGGTGAAGCGCAGATACACGGTGCCGGTTTTCGCGACACCCAGGAGGTGGAGAAAACCGTCCAAAAAATCGACGAAGTGGCAAAGAACCTCAAAGCAGAAAAGATCGTCGATAAGTTTACCCTGCGCACTTTGAGTTTCGGGATGATTACTTCTCCCGCCGACGCCAATTCCGTGATGCTTTTCGGCGTCATTCCCGAAACCGAGAAATTTCTCAGCCAGGTTGACGACGCCATCCGGGACGGTGATTTTTTTGCAGGCGGCGACCCCCACGACATAGTCATCGGCAGCAAATTGGCCGAAGTTTTGGAAGTGTCCTTAGGGGACCGGGTAGTGGCTACGGTGGCCCAGGCCCACAGCGGTGACCTGGGCCAGGAGATGTTCCGCATCTCCGGGATTTATCATTTTAACATCAAGGAATTGGACAGCGGCATGGCATTTATCCGCTTAGGAAAAGCGCAGCAGATGTTGGGAATAGGCGCTAATGTGCACCAGGTGGCCATCAAGTTCAAAGACATGAAATACGCGCTTCAAAAGGATTCGCCTTTCTGGGAAAAATATTCCCAATATAATAATGAAGCGGTTAGTTGGACGGCGCTTTTGCCCCAATTGAAAGCGATATTCGACATGTCGGGCGTCAGTTTGGCGATGATGTGTATTATACTGGCCAGTGTTGTGGTTTTCGGCATTATCAACACACTTTTCATGTCCTTGTATGAGCGCATGTTCGAGTTTGGAGTGCTTCGAGCGGTGGGCACCCGTGCCTCCGGGGTGCGCAAATTGGTGATATTTGAAGCCGCCGCATTGGGTGTAGTCAGCATCATCCTGGGGATTATTTTAGGTTTTGTAATCACCTTGATTTTCACCAAAACCGGCATAGATTACCGGGGCATCGAGTTTGCCGGAACCACTATCACGGACATGCTTTATCCTGAGATGCGGCTCATGCAATTTATCGTTTATCCCGTTGGGGTATTTTTGTTTATGATCCTTGTGGGTCTTTACCCGGCCCGTGTAGCCGGAAAGATGTCCATAGCCGACGCTTTACGAAAGAGCCTGTAAAATGAATCGCAAAGAGAAACGAATTAACAAAAGTTTTATGGGGGGTCCAGGGGGGCGATTTTTCAAAAAAGCCCCCCTGGTCGTCGAAGACAAGTTTCAGGAGTAAAAAATGAATAAAAACGAAGAAAACATCATCTTAACTGAAGATTTAAAAAAGAACTATAAAGATAACGGCATCGAAGTCGAAGCAGTCCGGGGCATCGATCTTTCGATAAAGCCCGGGGAATTCAGCGCCATAGTCGGGCCGTCCGGGTCCGGCAAAACTACCTTTCTCAACGTCATATCCGGCTTAGATTCAGCCACAGCCGGGAAAGTCTGGTTAAAAGGAAAACTATTATCCGCTATGAAAGGCAAAGAGCTTTCCGATTTCCGGCGTGATCACATCGGGTTTATATTCCAGGCTTATAACCTGATCCCCGTGCTCACCGTAGAGGAGAACGTCGAATACATCATGCTATTGCAGGGAGTTAGCAAAGAGGAACGCCGCCGCCGGGTAATGGAAGTGCTCCAGGAAGTCGATCTGGCCGAATATGTTGACCGCATGCCCCCGAAGCTTTCCGGCGGGCAGCAGCAGCGTGTAGCCATAGCCAGGGCCATGGTGTCGCGGCCTTCGTTGATATTGGCCGACGAGCCGACGGCAAACTTAGATTCCAAAACCGGGGCTGGCCTATTGGACATGATGCGGGAACTGAATAAGAAAACCGGCATGACTTTTCTTTTTTCCACTCATGATGAGATGGTGATGGAGCGGGCGCGCCGGGTTATCAGCCTCAAGGACGGCGTTATTAACTCCGATGAAATTAAGAAATGACATATGAAATTACTTGCCTCCGGCGGCCCCACGCGCGTGGGGTGGCGTTAAGCCGCTTCGCGGCA
>JAGLSW010001183.1 GCA_023135565.1 Candidatus Aminicenantota bacterium
ACGGCGTTTTTGATTCTCGCTTCTAAATAAACAAAAGTTTTGATCAAACTTTTTCAAAAGTTTCGCCTCCGGCAGGGTCGCCGAAGGCAAAGTAATTTCATAGTAGTAGAGAGAGTTGGCAAAAAAGATAATCCTGTGATAAAATATAGTTTAATAGAGAAATTTAACAGGAGGTACGAAAATGTCATTAACAGTGGATCAGATATATAATGAAGCGATTCAACTTCCTGATGAATCGAAGGTATTTTTGACTGAACGTCTTGTCGAATATTTGGAAACCAATATAGACCCTAACCTGGAACTCTTACATATAGAAACCGCAAAAAGGCGCAGGGATGACATTCGCTCAGGGCGGGTTCAACCGGTAGAGGGAAAAGAAGCGTTGGCCCATGTGCGGCGTGTAGTAAAGGGATGAGATATATTTTTCACCCGGAAGCGCTCCGGGAATATGAGGAAACTGCTTTATATTATGGCGAAGTATCTGCTGCATTAGCTGAGGCTTTTATTAAATCCATGGAAAAGGGTATCGAGCAAATACTTGATTTCCCCGGAGCATGGCAGTTAGTTGAAGAAGATGTTCGCCGCCACCTGCTGCACCGTTTCCCTTTTGGGATATACTATACTATCGAAGAAGATTATATTATGATAGTGGCAGTAACGCACATGAGCCGCAATCCAGGGTATTGGAAAAATCGTCTAAAAGCAAGATAAGATAAAACAATTTAAACGTATAATATAGATATTCAAATGAGTCTATCCTGCCGCTTCGTCGTCGATTTCGGCTAAGATTTGCTCTAAATAATTAAGCCGCTTGCGGTCTCCTTTCTCCTGCCAGCGGTCCCCCGCCCGCAGCAATTCTTCGCGGATGATTCCCAACCCCCTTTCCAAATCAGCGCCGCTCAAATAACGCTTGCAAAAACGAACCCGGTTGCGTTGGAAATAAAAAGTCGTATAAAGCGGTTTTTTATGACAGGTTTGTCCTACACCGTGGGCTATTTTGGCTTCGTAACAGCGGGCCTGGGGGATATTTTCCCGGTGGGCGCGGAAACTCAGGTCTACATCTTCCCAGTAGGTAAAGTAAGATTCGTCCGTGCCGCCCAGGGCCTTAAAAGCATCCCGGTGAATCCACAAAGCGGTGCCGGGAATATAGTCTTTGCCCGGTTCCAACAGCACAGGTAAATCCCGCTTTCGGTAGTGGTGAAGAGTGCAGCCTGTGGGGTCGAAATAACCGCCGCTGGAATCTATCTCAGCGGGCCGGGAAAGATAGGTAATACAGGGCGCGATGATCCCGGCCCCGGTCTGCCGGGCGGTTTGCCGGCAGTTTTCCAGGGCAGAAGGATAAACCACAGTATCGTTGGTACAAAACAAAACAGAAGATACACCATCGGCAAAGACCGGTTCTAAAGCTTTGTTGAAACCGCCGGAAAAACCGCGGTTTTGTTCAGTCCGGTAATGCTGTACCCGGGGAAAGGCTTTTTGCAATTCCGCAAAAACTTCCGGTTTAGAACCGTTATCGAAACAAAACACCTGTTCCGCCGGGTACCCGGCCTGCAATATCGAAGTTACGCAGCTTTTAGTGAGACGGCTTTTGTTATAGTAGAGTACCACCAGAGCATCTTTCGGTTTCAAATCGGCCTCCTAAGGTCCCGTTCAACCGGGTTGGTCTATTATACCATGAATCGCTCCCCTGTACTACTCATGGGGAAGTAACAATCCAGTTTTGGAAAAACCGGATTGTTACAGCCTTCAGCTTTCGGCCTTCAGCAAACGGGCATTCGAGAACTCAAAGGGGTACGGAGCAGTCCGGCTGAATGCCGAATGCTGAAAGTTGCTATCGGCTGTTTTCTAATTTTTACTTTTGTCTTTTTTTGTCTTTGTCGGCGCTGTTTTTTAACTCTTTATATTTACCGGGAGATGCGCCGAAATATTCTCTGAAAACCCGGATAAAATAATCATAACAATAGTATCCGGTTTTTTCCGCTATCTCTCTTATCGATAAACCGGGTTCCTCTTGTAATAAAAAAGCAGCCTGGTTGATTTTTATCCTGAATATATATTCTTCGATGGTTATTTTTTTTTCTTTTTTGAAACTCCGCCATAATCGTGTTCGGCTAAGGCCTAATTCGCCGGCAATACTTTCAACCGAGAGAGTCTCCAGTTCTTCAAATTGTAGTGTTAATACATATTCTACGACAAGGTCGGATTCGGTTAAATTTTTTTCACTTAAATATATACCCATGGTGGCCACATGTTTGTGTTAAAAAATAACGAATTGGTTTCTTTTAGCCATTCTCAGGATTCATCTATCATAGTAACATTAATTGGATATAGAGAGCAACCATGAAAATTGTTACAATATATGCCCGGCGTTAACCTTAGATACGGAAAGACTGTCTATAACAAGGTCTTCGTGGTTTGAGGGAGAGGTGCTGCCGCCTAAAATTCACCTTTTCTCAAAACCGGGGGAAAATTTTCAAGGCTGAAAAACCGCATCAGAAGAGGGTCTTGGGGAAAAATGCCCTTAACCCCGGATTGTAACAATTTTCATGGTTCCCGGCAGATATGGCTCCCGGTAATGGAATAATGGTATATTATTTCCCAGGCATAGGAAATCGAGCAAAAAGTGGGCGGCGCCCACAACCTATGAGGGGCTGGTCAATTAACATTTAAACAATTAGCATTTAGCATGTTAAATCCGACAAAGGCTGGTGTTGTCGGATGCTAAATTTTCAATGTTAATTGCTAATTTTACAATGTTCCGCACCTTTCCGCGAACATCCCGAACATTTACTTTAAAACGCTTGACAAAGGATACTATTTCTGATATAAAGTTTTCCTGGACCTGTTAGTCCGTATCGGTAGCTAAGAACAACGAAAACTACAGCAGCTAATCACCACAGCGAATTCTCACCCGGATACCGGGAAAAACAAAGCCCGCGGCGCGGGCACCCTATAAGCAGAACCGCGGGGGGACGGCGTCCCCAGCCTATAAGCCGCTGCGCGGCAAAAACAGCAGCGGCGGGGAATCCAAAACCCGAAGTGTGATAAAAAAAAACAAACTTTAAAATAGGAGGAAAAATATGACATCAACAAAAAAACTCTCTCACGGGAAAACTTTAAGTTTATTACTGGTGTTTTCCTTAGTATTAAGTGTTAGCCTCTCGGCCACTCCACCACCGGTGCCGAAATTCGCTGTGGTGGTAGTAGGCGCCAATCAAGCCGACCCGGAAAGTATGCATATCGCTTTCGGGAATACCGGCGACCGGGTGTACAGCACCCTGAAAACAAAAGGCTTTACGGACGCCAACATTCTCTATTTAAGCTGGGATTTCGGCCCTAACCCGAATGTGGACGGTCTCTCCACGAAAGCCAATATCTCCTGGGGTTTGCAAACCTGGCTGCGTAACAACCTCAACAACGGCCTGATGGACGAAACCGTGGTGATCTATTTTATCGATCACGGCGGTGTGAATGTGGGCGGTTATTTTTTCGTACCCTTTGATAACCCCACCAATTTCGTTTATGATTGGGAACTCAGCAATTGGGTCAACATAGGGCTGTCCGAATGGGTTATCACCACGAATTACAATGTTTGCAACATCGTTATCGAAACCTGTTTCAGCGGCAACCTCATCGGTTGGACCCCCACCGGCCTCAGCGGTCCGAACCGGATCGTAGTTACCGCTACGGATACTATGCTGCAAGCCTATTCCTGGTGGATGCCGCCCCAGATATGGTATGACCAGCGCCCGGCAGATTCCAACGGGGAGGCGATTTTTTCTTACTACTTCTTGAAGATGATCGGTGCCGGCAGAGATGTGCAGATGGCTTTTAACCGGTCTTTTATCCAGACGGTTAATGAAGTCCTTCGCCTGGCTTTACTCTCCGGGGGCAATGAGCAGCAGAATCCCATGATCGACAATCAATGTCCAGGTCAACTTTTCTGGTAGAGAATTAGCTATCCCGTTTTTCAACAAGCAGCCCGGGAGTTGTTTTAATTCCCGGGCTGCCTGTTCTCCAACGTAACTATTCACCCGGTTGTTTATCGATTTGGGATATGGTATAGTGTTGCCTTCGACTTCGTCGTAAGAGGTAATCTATCATGTCTAAAAAAAACAACGAAAATTCTCGATATACGGAAAAGAAGAGCCGCGGCGGTAGATATGTCGGCCTCAAAATATTTTCCGGTATCGTTTCGGTGGCCCTGATCGCAGCCACTATCCACATCCAGGGCGTAAAAAACGTTCATAAAAAAGAACTGGTAAAAATCAGTTTACAATTCCAGGATTTGAATGAACAGGTTTCCCAAATCGAAAATACCAAAAAGAAAAGAAGCGATTTTTTCAAAAACAAATTCCTGATCGACTATCCGCCGCGTTATTCTTTTGCAGTTTCCGATTTTACCCGGCGCTTAAGTTTGACCGCCCCAGGCGGCATGAAGTTCGACTCCATGGAGATAAGACCCGGGCCGCGGAATTTTACTTTTTCTCTCAGCGGCAGGGTAAAACCCGCCGAAAGTGGAAAAATGAACCGGCTGTTTTTCGAGTTTTACCGCGAATTAGAGAGTTTCGACAACCTGATGCATGTTGTACCTTCTAAGAAAGAGGTCGATGCAGCGGGCCGGGGTTTGTTTTTTAGCATAGACGGGGAGGTGGAAGTAGAATGAAGAAAGGACGCTTAATGGTTGGGATAAGCGGTATTTTATTAATTATCGCAGTAGTGTTTGTTTATTTATCGTTCTATTTTTTTCCCACTGTAGAAGACATCAACAAGTATAGACGGGAAGCAAAAGATATAAAAGCGCGGCTAGCTGATTTCGGGCAAGTGGAGAGAAATTTTTCTTTTCCCGACGAAAAAGAGGAAGATTATTTTGAAAAAGCGGGAAAGGAATTTAAAAATAAAATCCCCAAAATAAGGGGCAAAGGTGATTTAGCCCGGCTGCTGGACCCGGTTTCCGGTTATTTGCGGGAACTGGCCGGGGCAGATGGCATCGCAGCTCTTGTTATCGAGCCGGGCAGCGAAGAGGCTGGGAAAGAAGCAGCGGGTTTTTTAAAATACCGGGTTATGCTGCTGCGTTTTACCGGGGAATTAGGAAAAGGGCTTAATTTTATCAACCACATTCCCTGGGGTAAATATTACATAGGCGTGGATAAAATCACCCTATCCGGGAGCGGGGAGCTGCCCGGCTTCGGGGTTAAACTCAGGGTCTATTATTTCGCTACCGGAGGAGCTTCCGCGCAAACGGACGCAGCCCGGGATACTGCAAAAACCGGCGAAGGGGGTTTAGAGATCGATTTCGATTCGGAAATCTTATTGGAGCGGGTGTATTATAATGTACCCGAACGTTACATAAAAAGAGAACTGCCCACCGCCCCACTCGCGCCCCGTACGCAGGGGCAGCGTGTGAGCGCTTTTGATTTTAAATAAACAAAAGTTTTGATCAAACTTTT
>JAGLSW010001184.1 GCA_023135565.1 Candidatus Aminicenantota bacterium
TGGAAAACCGTCTAACTGGCCGGGATAGAGGATAATAATAGATTATCCTGTTTTGGAGGTTATCCGGGAAACTTTCAGGAAGTTAATTTTTGACTTCTGGCGTAAGGCCGCAACGGGTCTTTTACCGGATATCCGGCGCGGCGTTCTGATCGGGAATCACCTCCTGGTGACACCCTCTGGCGATTGGCAATTAGGTCTCTTTGGTTCAGAAAAGGGAAAGATTTTAAAAAAACCCAAAAGGTATTATTGTTTAAATTCCACACCTCCGCCGGAAATCACAAGAGCAAAATCTTGTGGCCCTACAGGAATATTACTGGCAACAATACGGACAAGCCATTTACCTGTTATGGGATTCTCTAAAACAATACCCTCCACATTGTTATCACTATCAGGTGAGCCATTGCTCTTAAAATCATTTCCAATATAAAATTTGTCATCTGGGTCAAAGAGCAGAAGGTTCAGATTATTTATAATGTCTGATCCCGGTGCATCAGTATAAACCATAGTAATACGCAGTAATGAACCAGAGTCTGTAATTTCAATCTTATATTGTTTCATATCCCCGGTTTCCAGTCCTGTGTTCTCATCAACAAACAGTACGTTAGTAGAAGAATCAGGATTGAGAACCTGCTCAAGGTCTACTCTTCCCCATCCCTGCTCATTATCAGCCCACCTGGAAGACTCGGAAGAAGCGTGCCGATAGTGAATGTACTCGGCGGAGTGGATAACTGCGGCCTTCATTAG
The DNA here is from genome assembly GCA_023135565.1 of Candidatus Aminicenantota bacterium. Classification (GTDB taxonomy): domain Bacteria; phylum Acidobacteriota; class Aminicenantia; order UBA2199; family UBA2199; genus JAGLQA01. Next base: position 745 of record JAGLSW010001184.1, read on the forward strand.
GGCAGCGCTGGGATTCTCTATGTTACGTTCTCTACGGAGGTACTGACGAACCAGGGCCGCACCCCCCGACACTAACGGCGTCGCCATAGAAGTACCTCCCATAAACATATAGTCTTTTTTAGCAGGCACAAACGCATGCCAGCCATAATTATTAACAGCAATTTGAGAGGAACGCGTCGAAAGAACAAAGGTGCCCGGAGCAATAACATCAGGTTTTTTACGCTCTGTTTCACAAGGCCCCCGGCTGCTGAAAGGCACCACATCATCTATCGAATCTACCATTTCATCCGAATCAAATGGGTCATAAGGGAAGTCATCGGGCCACCAACTACTATACGTATCGTTAAATTCACCCTTCCTGTTGTTTTCAGATGCCCCCACAGTCAAACAGTTCTTCGCCACACCCGGCGAAGCCACACTGGTGGAGTCAATCCCCTTGCCCTTGATAGTATTTCTTCCCTCGTTTCCAGCAGAAACCACAATAAGAAAATTCTTGTGGTCCCAAACAAATGTATCCAATTCCTGGCATTGAGTATCATATTCTCCAGGTCTTCCACCTCCCCATGAATTAGAGTGAATACGAGCCTGTTGATCATATGCTTTTTGAAACAATTCGTATATGTTTTCAGGAAGGCCGAATAATCCATGTGAAGGCGGCATTTCCCCAAAACTGGAAAGCCAGGATATTTGACCTTCTTGAGTCCATTTCATTGTCTGTTCGACTGCCTGGAAGACGATTTCTACCTCGGGGGCGGTACCCTGAATCGGGTCCAGATTTAATTCAATAGACCTTGCACCGTTCCCACCAATACTTCCGCACACGTGTGTCCCGTGACCGGAATATAAATCTGCTGCTCCATCATCACCTTCTGGATTTTTCAATAACTTAGAATAAATAGGACTAATGGAGAGACTTTGAATGTCCCGGACCCTTCCCCGGAAATCCATATGTATCGTTTCCGGATCTCCTGTATCAAGACCACTGTCCGCAACAGCCACAACTTCACCTTTGCCAGTCAAACCAATCCCTTCAGGCTTGGGCGTTACAACACTATCTGCAATGACTATTCGGGCCTTATCATTATGAAGTTTCATTAATTTTTTCTCTTCCAGACTGCGGAGCCCCTGCTGAGTGGCAATGTGTTGGATGACGCCCGCCGCTTCCTCACTTTCCGGCAAAACTATCGTTAAACGTGTCTCTCCCGACTTTGAAATTGATCCCATCCCTTGTTTTCTAATTTTTTTCAACGCCCTATTTCTGTCTTTCTCCGAAAAGAAATTTGCCTCAAGAATACCAGGTACTGTAAATTGTTCTAATTTTTTGCCGGGAGCCTTACTATCCATACCGTCAATAAAAGTAGAACCGACTCGTATCAGCGGAACATAATCGCTGATTCGGGCGATATTTTGCATTTTTTTGAGCTGCTTCAGGCAAATCTTGTTCGGACAGGAAATAACCAGGGTTGAACTTCCGATAGTGTCAACTCTTGTGCATCCAATCTTCTCCAGTTCATCAATCCAGGGACGTCTAACCGGATGCCGGAACCTCGCCACAACAGTATAGGGCCCCCTACGCTTAGGGGCGGTTACTGCATCTGACAGTCCGGAGATTCCTGGTATACTGGGTGGCGGCTGGGGTTTTCTCATCTCCTCCACCGGATAGTGCTTTTTCAGTGATGCTATCGTTTCTTCGGATGCTTGAACAATAACAAATGCTGGATAAATTTCTTCTACCGTTACATCAGGCGGAAATTTTTCCGATTCACTCCCCAGACAAAAAATACGATATGTTTTCTTCTCAGAAACGCTCATTTTTTTATATCTCCTCTTATAAATTTTCGTGGTGTCAAAAGTTTTTAAGAAAACGTTCGACAAGATTATCAGTAGCATTTTTGTTTCCAATAGCTATTAGATTTCAATATTACTTGTTTATTTAGGTATATACGTAATATACAAATTTATCGAGTAGGCTTTATATATATAAACAGTTTATAAACGCTATAAACTTAGTTTATAAACTGCTCTTCGATTTCAAAAATAAGGAATTGGTTTGAATAAGGTAAAAAGCGTTTGTTTCCATTATCCGGATGAATCCCGGTAAATTATCACAGGCGGATCAACAGCGGGCCGGTCAAGCACCAGAACAAAAAAACGGACAGGTAATTTTTTTCAGGATAAAGAAGAAAGCGGGGAGTTGATCGAATTCCCGACAAGGAAAATAGAACAGGCTTAAAAGCGCTTGGAGAAGGGAAAATAAATCTAAACAAAATCCCCCCTGGTCACCGGGAGTCCGTTTACATGAGAAGTTAGATTTTTTTTGAGAAGCGTATCAAACCAGTAAATTAAGTTATAGTGTGTTG
>JAGLSW010001185.1 GCA_023135565.1 Candidatus Aminicenantota bacterium
CATTTTTCAAAAAAAACCACTATAAATTTTAGGGGACAGGCTAAATTCTTTCCTCTAATATATTTAGCGTTGATATCCCTTGACTTATTATCGCAATTTTGCTATACTTGTGTAAGATTAATTGTTAGGAGAAGAAAATTTGCCTGGAACAGAAATTTTGATTTTTGCTGGAACTGACGGTGATTCGCCCTTTTTACAGTGGCTGGATAAGCAGCCGCCGAAAACGCAAGACAAATGTATCGTGTTCATCGAGCGTCTTGAAGAATATGGACATGAACTGCGGCGGCCACAGGCAGATTATCTAAAAGACGGAATTTATGAACTGCGGATAAGCAGACAGGGCGTAAATTATCGTATTCTTTATTTTTTCTATAACAAACAGGCTGTAATATCACATGGATTTGTGAAGCAAGTTAGAAAAGTACCTGAAAGGGAGATAAAAATTGCTGTGGAAAATAAAACTAAGTACTTCGCAAATCCCGAAAAACACACATATAAAGAGGAGTAGTGAAAATGAACAAAAACAAAAAAACAGTTAGCGCTGTTAAAATTTTACAAAATCGCTACGTTAAAGATCAGCCGGAAAGAAAAGCCTCCATTCAAAAAGAACGAATAAATGCCCAGGTCGCCCAACTCATTTATAACCTGCGCCAGGAAGCGGGTTTGAGCCAAAAGCAGCTCGCTGAAAAAATCGGCACTACCCAGTCTGTCATCAGCCGTTTAGAAGATTCGGACTACGAAGGGCATTCGCTCTCTATGCTCGAACGAATTACGAGCGTGCTGAATAAACGGGTAATAATAAACGCTGTCGATATGAATTCAAACGCTTTCCCTGTGCAGAGAGTGTAAAATTTTAGAACTTTAGGTTACCTTAACTAATATTGAAGCGTGATCTTGATTTATAATCTCACTCACTTTTCCAGGGGCCGCCGGAATTTAGGGGACAGACAAGGAGGAGGAAACTTTCACAGGGGGAAGCGGACATCTCCGTTTCACCGCACATGTTGATATTTGTGGATATCACCACAGGAAACGGAAGTTTCCTGCAAATACCGGATGGGTACAGTGCCTATTCGCCGCTGGGGCTTATTACTTTAGATTTTTCACCGGACGGCAAGTACGTGGTTTTCAGCGCCTGCAGGGATGAGGATGTCTCCACGACATTTATGATAGTGGCTGATTTAAAAACCGGCACTTTTCATTTGATGAATAATTCGATAAATGGCGTTAGTGCAGTCTGGAAAGGGAGATAGAGAATGAGGACAAAGGTGTATAAAATGATCGGAAAAACTATTTCGCATTACAAAATTTTAGAAAAGATCGGCGCCGGCGGCATGGGCGTAGTTTACAAAGTGCAGGATACCCGGCTGCAGCGCACCGCAGCCCTCAAATTCCTCCCCCCGGCTTTGACCGGGGACGATGAAGGCCGGGAACGTTTCATCCAGGAGGCCAGGGCGGCAGCCGCTTTAGACCATCAAAATATCTGTAACATCTACGAAATCGCCGCCGACGAAGATGACCGGATATTCATATCCATGGCCTACTACGAAGGTGAAACTTTACGGGATAAGATCGGGCGGGAAGCACAACCTTCGCAGCCGATGCGAATAGATGAGGCTGTAGATATCGCTCTCCAGGTGGCGGAAGGTTTGGCCGAAGCTCACCGAAAGAACATCTTTCATCGCGACATAAAACCGGCAAATATTATAATCACAAAAAACGGGGTAGTCAAAATCATCGATTTCGGCCTGGCCAGGTTAAAAGGAGAAACCCGCCTCACCAAGGATGGCACTACCCTGGGCACAGCCGCCTATATGTCCCCGGAACAAGCCCGGAGCACTAATGCGGACCACCGTTCCGACACCTGGTCTTTAGGAGTAATACTCTACGAAATGATTACCGGGCAACTTCCTTTTTTAGGCGACAATATAATGGGAACGATATATTCCATTGTAAACAATGATTACGAACCGGTAAGCGCATTTCGGTCCGATGTCCCGGAAGAATTAGAGCAGCTTATCGATATAGCCCTATCTAAAGACCCCGGCCAGCGTTTCCAAAACACCGCCCACCTGGTTATGGAACTGAGAAAATTAAAAAATACCGGGGCTTCGGGGTTTACAACTACAAAACGCGAAATTACAAAAAGCCGGTTACGAACCGGCACTACCGGTAAAACAGCACTGTCGAGAAGATTTATGATCCCCCTGATTTTCTTCCTGATCGCGTTCATTATTATCGCCGGGTATTTTCTTTTAAAAGAGAAACCGGGAACAGGAGAATCTCTAACTAAAACAGTTAACAAACTTTCGCTGGCAGTAGTGTATTTCGAGAACAAGTCCGGCGATGAGAGTTTGGATAATTGGCGCGAAGCTTTTTCCGAATTGCTGACCACGGACCTTTCCCAGTCGAAATACCTGCACGTGCTGAGATCGGACCAGGTCTACGGTATTTTCAAAAAATTAAACATACTGGAAGCACAAAGATATTCCGCCGCGGATTTAAAAAAAATAGCCCAAAAAGGAAGGGTCAATCGCATTATAAAGGGCAGTTATATCAAAGCCGGGGATGATTTCGTAATAACGGCGATGTTGATCGATTCGGACAGTGGGGAAACGATCAGTTCTTTATCGGTAAGAGCTCAGGGAGAAAAGAATATTTTTTCTAAGCTGGATGAACTGACCAGGGAGATAAAATTAGGTTTAGATATTAATCCCGGCCAGGTTGCCGCGGACATCGACGGCAGGATCGGCAAAATTACCACCACCTCTCCCGAAGCTTACAAAAATTATATAGAAGGAATAAAATATCACAATAAAGGTCTATACCGTAAGGCGATTCAACATTTAGAAAAAGCCCTGGAGATCGATCCGGGCTTTGCCGCTGCTTACAGGAAAACAGCCAAAGCTTACAGCAATTTGCGATATGATGGTAAACACGATGAATATTTAAAAAAGGCATTCGAACTGCGGCACCGGGTATCGGAAAGAGAACGCTTGGTTATCGAGGAAGATTACTACTCGCAAAATGAAAAAACCTATAATGAAGCGGTCGAGTCATTACAAGCGCTGCTGCGGCTTTACCCCGACGACCTGCTCGGCAATTACCACCTGGGCAGTTTGTATGAAAATATCGAAGAATGGGACAAAGCTTTAGAGCCGCTAAAAGTATGTATGAACAATGACGATCCTTTCTTTGGCGCGTATTCGGCTGTCGGCAGGATTTATATGCATAAGGGTATGTATGAAAAAGCCCGGGAAGTTCTTGAAAACAGCATAGATAGAGTTGCCAACAAATCCCGGATTCACCGGGAATTGGCAGTTCTTTACCGCAACCGGGGGATGTACGACCAGGCTTTAAACGAAATAGGGAATGCAGCAGCCCTGGGCTTCCCTCCAGACTATGCAATTGTGGTTGCCGGTGATATCTACTTTTGCCGGGGTGATTTGGAAGAAGCCCTGCGGGAATACCGCAAACTTGCGCAAGAAAAAGGCAGCAGAGCCAAAATTATATATATGATGAGGATGGCGTCTGTGTCATTCCTGCAGGGCAAATTCGATTCTCAAAAAGCTTCTTTCGAAAAGTTGATAGAGATGGCGAAAGCAGCGAAAGTAAGATGGATCGAACATTATGCCCGTTATGGATTAGCCGGGATTTTTAGGAAGAATGGGAACCCCCGGGCAGCGCTGCAAGAATACGGCAGTATATGGCAGAGCGCCGCTGCAGACGGGAACATGGATGAGCAGAGAAATGTTTCCTGGAATAAGGGCTTGACTCATTTAGAGATGGGAGCGTTAAAAGAGGCTCGAGAAGATGCGGAACAGCTCAAACTTTTGATCGAAACCGGCGCGCAGCCCGGGAAGATTAGATACTATTACCACCTGTTCGGGGAGATTGCCGCGAAGAAAAAGGATTTCCCCCGTGCCGTCGATTATTTTAACAAGGCCTTATCCGGTTTGCCTCCGTATTGGGATATTCGCCTGGTATTTCTTTATTCTTTGGCGGACGTGTTTTTCCAGGCCGGTGATATGGAAAAAGCAAAAGAAACTTTTGAAAAAGTTATTTCTTTTAGGGGTAACGCCCGGGTTAATTACAGCGAACTGGTTCCCCGGAGTTTTTACAAGCTGGGAAAAATCTACCGGGAAATGGGGTTAAAAACCGCAGCCCTTAATTCTTACAAAAAATTTGTAGAACTATGGAAAGACAGTGATCCCCGGTTCCAGCCACTGGTTAAGGAAGCCCGGCAAGGAATAAAAGAATTGGTAAGCAGCGAATGACAATCGACTCGCGCCAGGGGATATGATTTATCTTACCTCTGATGGTTTTATACACCAAAATAGCAGCGAGAACAAACAAACTTTCCCGCTGTCATGAGCGCCCTCGGTTCTCCTCCCACAAAACTTGCATTTTTCAAAAAAAACCACTATAATCGATTACGCATCATGCGTTACGCATGATGCGTAATTTTTTTACGCCTGGAGGTAAATATGAATCCATTCGTGTATGGCGAAAAAGTAAAAGGAGAAAATTTCTGTAACCGGCAGGAAGAGATAAAAGAATTGGTCTCGGAAATATCAAGCGGCCAAAATATAATGATCTTCTCACCCAGGCGGTTCGGGAAGACTTCACTTATCGGCGAGGTACTGGGAAGATTGGAAAAAAAAGGATTGTTTACGATTTATATCGATCTCTTCCCGGTCATATCAAACGAAGATTTTGCCAGGATATCGTTAAAATCTATATCAGTTCTTTTAAGCAGCAATTCAAAAAATATTCTTAAAAAAGTAAAGACATTCTTCACAAGGGTATCCCCCTCACTGTTTGTAACCTTCTCCGAAGACGGGACTCCTGCGATAGGTATAAATTTTTCAAAAAACGAAACATACCCTGTTATAGAAGATATATTTAACGGTTTATATGCCTTTGTAAAAGATAAAAAAAAGAGAGCAGCCGTGGTTTTTGATGAATTCCAGCAGGTGGGAGAATTGGAAGATAGCCGGGTAGAAAAAACACTGCGGGGTATTATCCAGGAGCATAGGGAAATATCCTATGTGTTTATGGGAAGCAAAAAACATCTTATCTATGATATGTTCAATAATCCACACCGTCCTTTTTTTAAAAGCAGCGCTCACTTTCCTCTAAAAAAAATCGACCCGGTAATCTTTGCGGACTTTGTTAAGGAAAAATTTTTAAATACCGGCAGGGCAATCGCTGGCGGGACTGCTTTGCATATTGTTAATAAAGCGGAGGCCCATCCTTATTACACCCAGTTACTTGCTCATACGGCCTGGGAAAGTGCGCAGGAAGGCCGCGAAATAACCGCGGAAAAAATCGAAGCCGCGGTAAATCGCATCCTGGAAAGAGAAGAAGCCGCCTTCACCAATCTTTGGGATAATTTGACATTAAAGCAGAAAAAGCTGCTTTTAGCGCTGGTTTTAAAGGGAGATAACGATAAAATATTTTCGGCCGCTTTTTTAAAAAGGTATAATTTAGGTTCGTCGAGCACGGTGCAGAGAGGAGTCAAGAGTCTATTAACCAAAGGGATAATCGACAAAGAAGGAGATGTTATCGAGTTTAACGATGTCTTTTTGAAGCTCTGGGTCAAGAAGCGGATGAGCTAAGCCATTACCTGACCCCATTCTTGCCCATTCTTGCTCAAATGGATTGCAAACAAAAAAAATTTGAGCTATAATAAAGGGCGAGAATGAAAACAAAACAGTTAGCGATAACCTGTTTAAAACGGCTTTTTAACCTAATCATCATACTATATCTCTTATCTGTTTTGCATGTTTCCCTGTATTCGTCGGCGCCGGAAATGGATTTATCACAATGGGTGCCCCGGTTTTATTCGGTAGAAAACGGTTTACCTCAAAACTCGGTACGCGCTGTCGCCCAAACCGAAAACGGCTACCTCTGGCTGGGCACATACGGAGGCGTGACACGCTTTGACGGCGTTACTTTCAAAACCTTCGATAAAAACAACACCCCGGAATTTAAAAGCAATAATGTCCGGGCCTTATTAAAAGACCGGGACAACCGGTTATGGATCGGTACCACTAACGGCCTGGTACAGTACTTTAACGGCACATTTAAACGCTTCTCCACTAAGGACGGCCTGAATGCAAATAGCATCTCCTCCCTCTATGAAGACACCCGCGGCGGTTTGTGGATAGGCACCACCCATGGTTTAAACTGTTGGAAAAAAAACACCTTTGTCTCCTATCGCCTAAAAGCCGGGGACGCCAATTATCACATCCTAAGGATTTGCGAAGCCGAAAATGGTTACCTCTGGGTGGGCACCGAAGGCGGCGGGCTGTTCCTTTTTAAAGAGGGCGCTTTCGAAGCTTTAACCGGGAACGGGAAACTGCCGAGTAAAATGATCCGGGCCCTGGGTAAAGAAAAGAACGGCGGCATGTGGGTCGGTACGGATGAGGGCCTGTACTTACACCGGCAGGGGGTGTTTTATCCTTACTCGGAAAACAAGGGGCTAAAAGGTTCGACTGTATCCTGTATTCACAGGGGGCGGGACGGTGTTTTGTGGGTCGCTACCTGGCAGGGGGGGCTGAATCGCCTAAAAAATGGTATGTTTAGCGCTCTCGAAACTGTTGAAAGCCTGCCCGAATGCAGACTTGAATACGTTTTCGAAGATAAAGAAGGCAGCCTCTGGTTGGGCACATACCAGTGCGGCGTGATTCAATTAACCATGCCGAAATTCTTTTTTTACGGGAAGAATACCGGCTTACCGCCCAGTCCTGTGCGCCCCCTCCTGGGGGACGGCAAAGGCACGATGTGGGCAGGCACTATCCGCGGTGGTTTGGTACGTATAAAAAATAACCGGGTAAAAATCTACCGCTCTCACCCCGGGTTGGAAAATGACTTCATCACCTCTATCGCCATAGATAAGGACGGCTTCCCCTGGATCGGCACCTATGATAACGGCCTGATACACCTAAAAGACGAAAAAGTTTTCCCCTATACCGGCAAAGATGGCTTATCCGGTAATATCATCCGGGCCGTAATGGTGGACAGCGGCGGGAAAGTATGGGTGGGTACCAATTCCTGGGGGATCGATGTGCTGGAGGACGGCAGAGTCACTGCCCATTACTCCACTGAAAACGGCCTCTCCGATAACTTTATCTACGCCATCGCCGAAGATAAAGAGGGGGAAATATGGATCGGCACCGGCAAGGGCGGCGTGAACCGGATAAAAAATAATACCGTTACCATTTACAATTCCATACAGACGAAGGGTTTCCCGCAAGCTGTCATAGGGGCCATATTCCCGGACCTGGAAGGGGACATATGGTTCGGTTCCAGGGGCGGCGGCCTGCTGCGGTTCCAGAAGAAAAAAAACAAGTGGCACTTTTTTACTACAGCGCAGGGTTTGGCTTCGGATACAACCCATGTTGTGCTGGAAGACCGCCTGGGTCACCTATGGATGAACGACACTTTCGGCATTTTCAAAGTACAAAAAAAAGATCTGCTGGACCTTTCCGAAGGAAAAATAGCAAAAGTATCCTGCACCGTTTACGGCCGCGAGCAGGGGATACTCAATACCGGCAGTAGCGGCCCGGCCCAACCGGCGGGCTGGCGCAGCCCGGACGGCACTTTGTGGTTCCAGAACCCCTGGGGAATCGTAGTGGTAGACCCCGCCGGTATCCCCGTTAATCCCACAACGCCGCCGGTTTTTATCGAAAAGGTGGTGATCGATGGCAGGGAATATCCCGGGCAGACGAACATCATCGTGCCGGCGGGAGCAAGCAGTATGGAAATTCACTATACTGCCATCAGCTTGCAGAATCCCGGGCAGGTATTTTTTAAATACCGGCTGCAAGGGTATCAAAAAGAGTGGGTGGAAGCGGGCACACGGCGCATCGCCTATTATACCAACCCGCCGCACGGCGATTTTACTTTCAAAGTCTCTGCCGGCAGCAGCGATGGGGTCTGGAATACCGCGGACGCAGGCATTAATATAAAAGTACTGCCCACCTTCTGGAACACCTATTGGTTCCGCTTCCTGGCCCTGCTGCTTTTTACCGGCCTCATTTATCTTTTCCTGGAACTGCGCACCAAAACCATCGAAATCCAAAAAAGAAAGCTGGAAAAAGAAGTGGCACTGCAAACCGGGGAATTAAAGGAAGCCAGGGAAAAAGCAGAAAGCGCCAACCGCTCAAAGAGTGAATTCCTGGCTAATATGAGTCATGAAATCCGCACCCCGATGAACGCCATCCTGGGATTTGCCGAATTACTCGAGAAGAAGGCAGTGGATGAACAAAACAAGGAACACCTCAGTATCATTACAGACAGCGGCAGGACACTGCTGCGTTTAATCGACGATATCCTCGATCTGTCGAAAATAGAGGCCGGCAAGCTTGAAATAAAATATCAACCGGTGGCGCTGCATGCCATCTTTACAGATATTAAAAGTATGTTTTCACAAAAGATGGAGCAAAAAGGGCTGGCTTTTTTTATGGAAATCGATCTCTCTCTTCCCGCTGAAGTCATGTTGGATGAAGTTCGTGTGCGGCAGGTGCTGTTTAACCTGGTGGGCAATGCCGTCAAGTTTACAGAAGAGGGATATGTTAAACTTTCGGCCCATAAACTTTTCCTGGAAGAGGAGCGCCGCACGGTGGGTCTCACTTTTTCAGTAGAGGATACGGGGATAGGTATTCCAAAAGACCAGCAGGGATTTATCTTCGATGTATTTAAACAGCGGGATGACCAGGACATTTCACGGTATGGGGGAACAGGTCTCGGCTTAAGTATTACAAAACGCCTGATTGAAATGATGGGCGGAGAAATTTCCGTAAAGAGTGAATTGGGCAAAGGCAGCGCCTTCCGGGTATATTTTAAAGACGCCGCGGTTCCTACTTTAAAAGAGTTGGAAGAATCCGGTAAGTTTTTCGATCTAAATGTAGAGAACATAGGTTTTGAGAAAGCCCTGGTTTTGATCGTTGAGGATGTCGAGGCCAACCGGAAACTGTTAAAAGAAATGCTCCAACCTACCGGCGTAACGATTATTGAAGCGGTAAACGGCCGGGAGGGGGTTCTTTATGCCCGGGAGTATAAACCGGACCTGATCCTTATGGATATACGGATGCCGGTTATGGATGGCTATGAAGCCACCAGGACGCTCAAGCAGGATGAAGAGTTGAAAAAAATCCCGGTTATTGCCATCACCACCTCGGTTATGAAAGGACAAGAACAAAAGGTGAAAAGCGTTGGCTGTGAAATGCTTTTGAAAAAACCGGTCAGCAAAAAGAAATTGATTATCGAAATGATGCGTTTCCTGCCATATAAAACTTTAGCCGGGGAAAAAGTGGAAGAACCCGGCCAGGAGCAAAAAAAAGAGGCTATTTTCGAAATTGAATCTTTCGATGAGGAAACAAAAGTCAGGCTCCGGCGACTGCTCGATACAATGCAAGAACTATTAACCGGGGAGTGGGACATAATAAACGATACTTTTATATTAGATGAGATACAATCCTTTTCAAAAAAGATCGAGGAGTTGGGAGTAGGATACCGGGCAAGCATTCTAACCCGCTGGGGGGATAAATTATTTAAAGAGATACAGGGGTATGATCTGGCAAACGCACGCGCAACCCTGGCAGGTTATCCTGACTTAATAGAAAAGGTTACAGCTTTTATAGAAAGTTGGGAAAGTAATAATAAAAGTTAAGGAGAAATACATTGAATACAACCGTAACTGGGAGAAAAACTGAAGATTTAATCTTAGTTGTAGATGATATACAGCGAAACCTCCAGATAGTAGCCAATTTCCTGGAAGCGGAGAATTTCCGTCTCTCTTTTGCCGAAAATGGCGAGCAAGCGCTAAAGATGGTAAGTAGAACCCTCCCCGATCTTATTTTATTGGATATCATGATGCCGGGCATGGATGGTTTCGAAGTTTGCCGGCGCTTAAAAGCTTCACCCGGGACCAGGGATATTCCTATTATTTTTTTAACCGGGAGAGCGGAAAGCGAAGACCTGATAAAGGGTTTTGAAATCGGAGGTGTGGACTATGTGACAAAGCCCTTTAAAGGTGCCGAATTATTGGCCCGAATTAAAACCCACTTAGAACTAAAACATGCCAGGGAAGCATTAAAAGAAAAAAATGAGCAAATTACAGCCAGTATTTATTATGCGGAACGAATCCAGGGGGCCATCCTTCCTTTACATGAAAGGATCGATTCAGCCTTAGCTGAAAATTTCATTATATTTAAGCCTAAAGATATTGTGTCCGGTGATTTTTATTGGTTCGAGCAGTTTACGGGGAAGATAGTTATCGCAGTCGTGGATTGTACCGGTCACGGCGTACCCGGGGCTTTTATGTCGATGATAGGCAGTACGCTGCTTAACAAGATCGTGATCGAGCAAAAGGTTTTAGACCCGGCTCAAATATTGGAACGCCTGGATATTGAAGTGCGAAAAGTTTTAAAACAAGATCAAACGAACAGCGAAGTTAACGAAGGCATGGATGTATGTTTATGTTTAATAGAAAAAGAGAAGAGCAGGTTGACTTTTGCCGGAGCTATGAGGCCCTTGTATATAATGAGAGAGCAGACCTCGAATGGTCAGAGCGGTGTAGAAGAGGATTCGAAGCTTATAGAGATAAAGGGAGATATGTGGTCCATCGGCGGTAAGCAGCGCAAGAAGGAATCCAAATTTACTAATAAAGAGATTGCGTTCTCACCAGGGGATATGATTTATCTTACCTCCGATGGTTATATGCACCAGAATAACAGCGAAAACAAAAAAATCGGTTCGAGTGGGTTTAAGAATATTCTCGAAGATATTGCCGGTTTAGAGATCGATAAACAAAAAGGGATTATTCTAAAAAAATTAGCGGAACACCAGGGCGAAGAAAACCAAAGAGATGATATTTTGCTGATCGGTGTAAGACTGTAAAAGGAGAAAGAATTAGCCTATCCCCTTTTTTTGACTATTTTGTTGAAAAAAAATCTTAGCTGTGCGATAATATCAAGTCGAGATCGATTACATGATTATTGAAGGATTTATCTGGCTAAATGATATAATTGAAAAGAATGAAGTCAAACATAATGTATCAGTAACTGAAGTTGAGAGCCTCTTCGATGAAAAGCCCATTTTTAGTAAGATAGAAAACGGGCGCATCAAAGGTGAGAACCTTTATCGGGCTTTAGGTCAAACCCATGCCGGAAGATACCTTACTGTATTTTTTATTCATAAATCGACAAAAGAGGCTTTAGTTATTTCGGCCCGCGACATGTCGATGCGGGATAGGAGACATTATGCAAAAAGAAAAAAGTAAGCAAACAAAACAAAGAGACCCTTTGCCTGAATCGTTCGATTCCATCGCTGAAGCCGCGGATTTTTGGGACAATCATGATTCCGCCGACTATGAAGACATGATGACGGATGTGGATTTCGAGGTAGACATTAAACGGCGTATATACTTAGTCCCTGTCGCCGAATCGGTATGGGGAAATGTTCGGGAAAAAGCCAGAGCCCGGGGCGTCTCTACCGAAACCATGGTGAACCTACTCCTTCAAGAGAAAGCCGGGTAATTCCTCCAGGGCGATGCCGGGACTACGAATCGCGGACAGGGTCGAAATTGCAGTTACAAACCAAGGCTTATCTTTATTTTTTCGTCTACTAATTTCATGACATTCCCCGGTAACGCTCCAATTTTCCTGGCCGCCAGTTTTTGGGGAACTGTCATCAAATATTCACATCTAACTACAGAGGACTTCTTTAATCCCGATTGTTGAAAATATTTCGCTTGTTCCTCGATTAGAAACTCCGTTTCGCTTACTTCGGTAATGCGTTGAGAAGTTATTCCAACCAGGATTAGATCATCGAACCTGCGTTGGATCGAATGGTCGGAAATTACCAGAGCCGGTCTTGCTTTTTGCTTTGCACCGCCTGACGTGATAAAAGGAAATGGCAGCAGGATTACATCACCGCGCTTATAATTCATATATATCTTCCCCAGGATTATCCCAGATTTTCTTTAAAGATTCTTGTTGAAGAATTAACGATTCTTCATTCACCGGTGATTCCTCTTTGCCGGTATAGCGGGCTTTTAAATAGGCGGCAAAATCCCACAGCTCTTCGACTTTCGATTCCGGCAGATGCTCGATAATGTTATTAATTTTCGACTTGTATTCCTGGACGTTTATCATACGAACCTCTTTTTTTACAGCAAACATTCAATGATTAATTAATAATACAATTTACTTCATTTGTCAATACAAAAGCAATCTTTTTACCAATACTTCGTGAAAGTTTGCTAAAAACCCCCACTGCGTGGGGAGCCTATGAGCCGCTCCGCGGCAAGAACAGCAGTGGCCTAGAAATCCAAAATCCGCAGTTTGCTAAAAAATCAATTTTTTGTGTCAACCTCGTCGGATTTGAAATTCCCAGGCCCTCATAGGTTGGGTGCGCCGCACTCCTGTTTAATTAAATTATAGATGCCGGGCTTAGGAATCGCGGTAAGAATAAAGATACCGCTTGATCTTATGGGTGGCTGTTTTTTGGAAAGGCTCTCGCTGGGAATAACATTTTTTTATCCTGGCGAAAGCGGGGATTCTTTTATTGATATCCCGGCGAATACCCTCCAGGATCCCGGTCATGATCTCTTCCTGGTCCGCTTCGCTGCGGCCCTCTAATTCCGTTTCTAAAAACTCCGGTTCGAGATGGATAAGCGCCTCGATGTCCCCTTTATTCTCAACTACTATGGACTCCTGCACACAAAGCAAACTGTTGAGCTTCTCTTCGATAACCTCGGGAAAGATGTTTTCCCCGTTGGAACCTAAAAACATACTCTTGGACCTGCCCTGTATATATAAATAGTCTTCTTCACCTAAGTAGCCCCTGTCGCCCGTCTTAAACCAGCCGTCGGCGGAAAGCACTTCCTCGGTGAGTTTTTTGTTTTTAAAATACCCTTTCATTACATTGGGGCCTTTAGCATAGATTTCGCCTACCCCGGTTTCCGGGTCCGGATCGACAATCTTAATCTCCACATTAAAAAGAGGATAGCCGCAGGAACCTTTTCTTGCCTCACCGATAGGTTCCCCGGTGAGAAGCGGCGCGGTTTCGGTCAGGCCATAGCCCGGCACATAGGGAAAACCGCCCATAATCATAAAGTCTTCCACTTCGGAATTCAAAGGCGCTCCACCGAAAGCCATGACCCGGATGTGACCGCCAAAAAAGTCGAGAATACTTTTAACCGCTTTTTTATATAAAATTTTCTTAATGAAGGACGCCCTAATGAGGTTTCTAATTAAAAGACTGTTTTCAAACAGGTTTTTTACTTTTTTCTTATAGATTTTTTCTATTATCAGGGGAACCGAAACGATAACGGTGGGTTTGGCGACCGGGCAGGCTTTGCCCATCAGGGCCGGGGTTGGGGGCGCCCCTAAATAATAAATCGAAGAGCCGTTAGCCAGGGGCAGAAGAAAACCCAGTGTGGCTTCGATAGAGTGGGATTGGGGCAGGATGGAGAGAAACCTGTCGGTCTCATCGAACCGGATCATCTCTCTCATGGCCATCAGGTTGGAAAGAATGTTTTTGTGTGTCAGCATGACGCCTTTTGAGAAACCTGTGGTGCCGGATGTGTATATAATGGCTATCAGGTCATCTTCGCTAACCTCTGTGGATATCAAACCCGCTTTTTCGCCCGCGTCGTGGATCAAAAGTGAAACTTTGTCCAGGGTATCGCTTAAAAATTCTGAAAAAGGGATAGTCTGAAATTCAGTATTTTCTATCGAGAAATCGTCCAGGATAATGATCGACTTGATGGTCTTACAATTCTCGAAGGTGAGTTTTTCCGTTTGTTTTTTAGTAGCGAAAAGGAGTTTGCTTTCCGAATGATTTAGTATGTGTTCCACGTCTTCCGCCGGGAAATCGGGCAGGATGGGAACCGTTACCGCTCCAAAAGAGGCGATACCTAAGTAAGAAATTCCCCAATTGGGTGAATTTTTCCCCAGGATAGCGACCCGGTCGCCTTTCCTGATGCCGTGTTTTTTTAGAAGACCGGCCAGTTCTTCGATTTTATCTCCCAATTCCCGGTAGGTAAGGGGAGATTTGTCGAAAAAGGAGAGGGCGTTTGCTGAGCCGTGTTTTTCGATACTTTGATTGATTAAAGCCGTGATGGTTTTCGGTTCGTTATTGGGACCGTTGTTTTTTTGGTTATTATTGTTTTCTTTAGTCATGCTGCCTCGCTCTTATTTTTTAGCCTAAAATTTTTGATATTTAAAAGACGTTTATATTATACTTAATTTTATTATTTAATCAACCCCGTGCGCACGGGGAGGCGATAAGCCGCTTCGCCGCAAGAGGCAGCGTGTG
>JAGLSW010001186.1 GCA_023135565.1 Candidatus Aminicenantota bacterium
CCTGCCGGGGGCCAAACTTTTGAAAAAGTTTGATCAAAACTTTTGTTAAGCGATACGTTTCTCTCTTCAAAATTCGCTTTTCGTTGGCTGTCTGCGTCTTAACACCCTTTTAGTTTTTTCTTTTTCTTGCGCGGACGCTTGAATATTTTTTTCTTTTGCTGCTTGGGCTGCGACATGTCACTCTCAACTCCGCCGCCGCCAAAATGATTCTTCACCGCCAATTTGGCGCGGTAAAGAAGTATCTCGTCATCGGAAGCCCCGGCCTGGGGCGCTTCGGGATTAAGGATGACTTTGTTCCAATAGTTGAATCCGCCTTCTAAAACAAAAGCGTCGATCCCGGCTGCCTGCAGCACTAACCAGGCTTGACCGGCATGAGAACTGCCGTTGGAATATAAAATAATCATTTTATCTTCGGGAAGCTCATCCAGGGTGCTCTTTTTGAGCAATTGAGACAGGGGAATGTTCTCCGCTCCTTCGATACTACCGGTGGTAAAATCCTTCTCATCGCGAATATCCACTAAGAAAAAATCCCTGCGTCCTTCTATTATCCATTCCGACAGGGTGCGCGGATCGAGTTGGTCCCGGCTCTCGGTTATATTCTCAGCGATCTTTTCCGGGTCGAAACGGTATTTACTGCTGTCCTGGGCCGGTAAAAACAACATCACTACGCCCAAAATTAAAGCGATCAAAATGCCGGTTTGCTTTGTTACTAATTTCATACTTCCTCCTTTGCCGCGGAGCGGCTTATACCCTGCCCACGTGGTGGGTCCGCGGAGCGGTTTATAGGCTGGGGACGCCGTTCCCCGAATTTCTTTTCTAAGGTTTCCGCTCCCCAGAAGCCTCCTAAGGCCATCAAGATTACGAAAAAGCCGATCACCCCGGCTGAAACACCGAGAGCTTTATGCAGGGTCAAGCTGTCGCCTAAAAACCCGCTGTTAAAAAAACCATAGAAAGAGGGGATGATCTCACCGAATACGAAGATGCCGAAAAAAGCGCCGATGAGGTAGAACAGGGCGTCTGTTTTCAGGGTAACGAGGCCGACGAAACTGGTGCCGGGACAATAACCGCCGATAACGAAACCGGCGCCCATAATCAAACCGCCGATGATGCCGGGCCACAGGTACGTGGGGTTAATGTAGATCAGTTCCAAATCGATCCAGCCGAAACCGTTAAACAAGATCAAACCGGTCATGGCGGTGATAATAGCGGTAAACATCACTTTGAAAACCGTCATGTCACGGAAATAGAATTGCAGGGCCAGTTTGCGCGAATTGCCGAAACCACCCTGTTCCAAGAAAAAACCGAAGCCGATGCCGATAAAAAAAGCAATAATCAGGCTTAACTCTTCTTTAAAATTAGATATAACTTCTAATGGTGCAAACATGGTTTCCTCCTAAATCCACAATTTCCTGGAAAAATAGGCCAGGGCGTAAGCGCCCATAAAAATCGCCATCATGGTTATCCAGGCCCCTAAAGAAAGCGCTGCGCCGCCGGAAAGGGCCGCGCCGCTGGTACAGCCGCGGGCCAACCGGGCGCCGAAACCGAAGAGCGCGCCGCCTACGACAGCAAAAGCCCAACGCTGTTTTTTACTGATGCGGGGACCGTGGTTGGTCTCTTTTTTTACCCGGCCTGAAATAACGCCGGAGATCAGGCCGCCTACCAATAAGCCGAGAATTTCGAATACATACCAATCTTTCAGGGGATTCTTATCTCCTCCGCCGTATTTGGCTAAGTAAGGATTTTGATTCACATGTTCCGGAGCCACGATTTTTTCCACAGCCGTAATGGTGCGGGTCACCACGCCGGAAGCGCCGAGACCGTGACCGGAAATAAAAAACGACGCCAGCAGTACTATTCCCAATCCCACACCGGCGAGATAGGGTGACAAATATTTCTTTGTTTTCATAATAACCTCCAATGGAAAATTACAAATTAAAAACTCCAAATTCCAAACAACTTACAAGAGACAAGGCCCGAAATCCCAAACTGGCTTTGTTTCGCGCTGCGGGTTTTAGATTCCCCCGCTTTTACTACTATGAAATTACTTTGCCTCCGGCGGCCCTGC
>JAGLSW010001187.1 GCA_023135565.1 Candidatus Aminicenantota bacterium
TGATGCTGGATGTCGTGCAATTTTTCGAGCGCAAATCAGATTTCGACAGGGCGGAAAACACGAAAGAGCTGCTGGAAATAAACGAAAAATTAAAAAGCGGGGAACTCACTGATTATAGTATCTTAGGCCTCAAAGAGACGGCGTCTATCGAAGAGATAGAGAAATCATACCGGGAAAAATCCAAACTCTATCACCCGGACAGGTTCGGCACTACAGCCGCTTCGGAAATAAAAAAAATAGCCGGGTTCGTTTCGGAGGGAATCGAGGATGCCTATCGATCGCTAATTGCAAAAGATAAAAGGAAGAGGAGAAGAGAAGAAGAGGAAAGGGAAAAAGAAGCAGAGAGAAAGAGAGCAGCAGAAAAAAAGAGAGAGGAGGAGCGCAGGAAAAGAGAAGAGGAAAAAAGAAGGGAAGAAGAGAGGAAGAAGCGATTAGAAGAAAAAAAGAAAGAAGGGGAAGAAATAAAAAAAGAAGTAGAAAGGCGCAGGGAAGCGGAGAAAAAGATAGAAGCAGATAGAAGAAGGGAAGAGGAGAGGAAGAAGCGATTAGAAGAAAAAAAGAAAGAAGAGGAAGAAAAGAAAATAAAGGCGCAAGAAGAAGAGGAGAAGCGAAAAGCTGAGGAAAAAGAAGAGCAAGAGGATCCTTTAGGCGACAAGACTCAATCTAAAGAAATACCCCGTCATAAAGCGCACAGTCTTTTTGAGCAGGGGGAGCAATTATATACTGAAAAAAAATTCCACGATGCTGTCGAACTTCTCAAACAGGCAACCAAACTGGACCCTGCCCGGGGCAAATACTTTTTATTATTGGGGCAGTGCCAGTCGGAGTTGTTTTATTTTCAAGGTGATGCGGAGAGAAATTTAAAAACAGCCATCGAATTAGAACCGACGAACCCGGATGCAGTCTATGCTCTGGGTGTATTATTCCGCAAACAGAAAAAGTTCAAGCTTTCGGAGAAGTGTTTTCAGCGGGCATTAGAGATCGACAGAACTCATATCGAATCGGGCAAAGCGATTTCCCAGATGCATGGTCAGCCGGGCAAGAAAGGTTCTTTTTTATCCATCTTCCAGGTAAAATAATCGATGATCGATCTTCAATGTTCAATGAACGCTGATCGCTGAACCTATCTAAGGGCCGGACATTGCATTTCACAAAAACAAACGTGACATTTGCAATGTTCACAACCCGGACAAGCCGGAACCAAAAAGGGTGCTTACAACCGGGAAAAAGCTATAAGATTGTCGAACATGCTATTCACCGAGCTAACACACCCCGTCACTTCGTGGCAAAATTTTGGGGACAGGCTAATTTTTTGCTGCCTATTTGAGCCTATCCATTTTTTATTCATCTTCCTCGATTCCTAATAATAGCTGCTCCAATAGCTCATAATTCGCCTTATAATCATCATCTCTTAAAATCGGGAAAACTTTCCTCATCCCCAATGACAACCTCGAATTATCAATATCAGCCGTTTCTTTTTTTAAAAGCGATACAATTTTTCCCTTTAGCCGGGGATTATCTTTTATTATTTCTTTGATTTTACGACCTAAAACCCTGGCCCCACATTTTTCATAGTCGAAGTTCGGGTCCTGGATTAATGAGAAGTGTTTTTCATAGATTTCTTCGGAGTAGATATCGAAATAGTTAATCAGGATAATTTTCAAATCTACCGCATCCTTCTCTCTCTGCCTATCGCACCAGGCAGCCAGTTTTAAAATAGTTAAGCCTTCCAATGAAGCACATTTGATTTCAAGATCACCGTTAAACTTTATCACGATGGCATTTTTATAAACTTCATCAAATCCGATTGTTGTCATAACTACTTCATATCCAGGTGGCCACGTGATCACATCAGCGGGTTTTGAAATATCACCAACCGGGATAATATCAACCACAACCCTGTCTGTTTGATGACTATAAACCAACCTGTGTTTCTCTTTTGTTTTGCTGAAACCCTCCGAATCAATTAGAGCATGCATTATTTTATCGTATTGGTTCCAGTTCGATAATAATACCGCTATATCAATGTCCATCGTTGATCTGTAGACAGATCGTTCATGGATTAATTCCAGGATAATATCCCTGGCTAAAGCACCAATCAAAAAAAACTTCTTATTATATTTTCTTAGAATTTTTTCTATTGCCGTCAGTATCTGTTTTACACAGGGTATGCTCAACTTTTTATAAGAGACTGCGTAAGTGTTCTTCATAAACTTGTTTCGCTCCTTCCAGGTTCCTTTCATCCCCGGCGATAATTAGGTCCGCATAGATTAGGTGATATGGAACAATCCCGTTTCGGTAACATTGGGGCATATTATTTCTATAATAGTCCATATCCCAAAAAAGTTCCAGTATTTCTACGGGACCGCTTTCATCAGGGACAAGCTTTAAGGTTTTGATAAGGTCTAAGATATTACCGGCGGTATACAGCGTAAGAGTTTCGGGTTTTAAATATCCGGTACATAAGTACGCGGCTGTTTCTCCGCCAAGGAAAGTGTTCCCGGAACGTGTCGGAATGTCCTGCGCACCTTCGAGAAAATCCCTTACGGTTTGTCCTGCCGGTCTGTATCTTCCTTTCAGCAAACCGGGCCGTAATGTTTTACCATAGGCATCGGTCCACTTTTCAAAAAGTTTGTCCCGCTCCACTGTTTTTTTATGGTTTCGATCAACCTGGAGCAGATGTCCCATTTCTTTCAAATCCCGGTATACCCAGCCGATAGAACCGAGAGAGACTTTCGATATTTTGGCAGTTGTCCTATAAGGTGCGTTTACCAAACCGGGAAAAGCCAGTACGTTAAAAATTAACTTCAAGCCGGACGCATAAAAAGCCCTGTTAGTCTTTTGCTTGACGGCTTTTGAATCGCGCTTACCGGCATTTGTGAAAATCAATAGATCATCGTTCTTAAGATAAGCATTACCTGCCGTATCCATGAAGAGGATACGATTTTTCTTTAACAGCAGAGTCGTATTCCGGGTAAGGTATTCGCTCACCAAAATCGTGTTTTTTCTATTCTCCCTGGCGGAGAACACCCCAACCAGGGCATTAAGAACGCTGCTGGCGGAGAGGTTTCTTTTTACTATCACCTCGAACTTATATTTTTTATTACCGTAATTAAGTTCGATACCGCGGGTCGTGCTTTCCTCTTCGAGAAGAGGGTGAATTTCAACCTCCGGTAGAATCCCTGCTAAAGCCTCGATAGCTAACAAAATTAATTCATCGTCTCTTTTTATGTTGTTCATTATTTCTCCACGTTCACTATTAATGAACACCGCAAAATGTTGAACAAACTAATGATACCAATAAATAGAACCCTTTGTCAAGTACAATGATTCCCTTAGAGCTCTTGTTTATTAACTTTTTTGTGAGGGGACACAAATGTAGACGGGGCATTGCACGATTATCGATCCTCCATCTTCAATCCTCAATGATGATTTAGCTTCGCTCCGCTTTGTGGTAAAATTGTGGGGACAGGCTAATTTTTTGGGCTAATTTTTTGATAACCAAAAATTTGTAGGAATTCCGATATATGCTTGATTAAAATGTCAATTCACCCTATAATAAAGACCGAAACAATATGGAAAAAAAAAGTTTACAGTGGCTTAAACAGTCGGATTACGACATGGATACGGCTTTGTATATGCATAGTGCCGGAAGGTGATCAACGACAACTAGAACTCCCCAAAGAAAAAGGTAAATTTATTGTGAAAATTAACTCAGCCAGCGTTCTTACCCGGTACCCGGAGGACCTTGAAAAAATAAAAAAACTATATACGAAAGACGTGGTAAAAGATATACTCGATAAAAACAAAGAGGTAATAGCATGGATAAAAAATCAGTTTTAGAAATAATCCACCGCTTCAAAACCGATATTGAAAAAAAAAGTATAAAAATCGATAAAATTATCCTTTTTGGCTCTTATGCAAAAGGAAATTATAGAGACGAAAGCGACATCGACGTGATAATTATTTCCGATGACTTTGCGCCGCTGAACTATTGGGAACGCATCGATTTACTTTCAGAAGTCATATACGAAATTTTCGAGCCGATAGAAGCCCATTCCTTTACCTGGGGGGAATGGGAAAAGGATGCCTCTTTCTTAGTAGACTACGCGAAAGAGGGTGAGGTCGTATACGCTTTATAACGTGTCAAGAGATAGGCGCGGCTCCCCGGAGCTGCATTGCACAATTATCAATGTTCAATTAATGATGATCGATTCGCATTGAAAATTTAACAGCACATTTTGCCGGATTTCAGACGCTAAATGCTAATTGCTCTTCGTTTCAAAGACCAGCAGGTAAGGCACGGCGGGATTATGGTTGACGTCCTGGAAGTAATTCCATTTCTTAGAATTTAGCCAGACTGCATAGGTTCTCCCCGGTTCCAATGTGACGGGGACGATAACGGTTTTCTTGTCCGGCAAATAGTGGATGCTGCCGGTAATTTTGGGAAATGTCTCCCTGGAAACTATGACCACCGACCAGTTTTCTTTGGTTTTCATCTCTTTGCTAAAGGTGACGCGAATCTCCTTAAGCCCGGGGTCCACATCCACAGTCCCTGCCTGGGGCATGGTCTTGACCACCACCGGGGGCATGCTCTGCACACTGATCCCGGCGGAACCCCAAACAAAACCGATTCCTAATACCAACACAACAATCAAAACCGACAAAAACGTTTTCTTCATTTGTTCCTCCTCTGCGGTTGATTTTTTTCTATTTAATTGTAATATATATAAGAAAATATGTAAAGGAATTAAAAATCTCTCTTTATCTTACCTCCGGCGGCCCTGCCGGGAGCCAAACTTTTCATTAAGGGGTTGAATACGCCAGTCTAAAAAAATCCGGGGGTAAATCATCCTAAAGCCGATAAATAAAGATATTCGTTGACCGCTTCTTCGGTAGGCTCTATACCCGGCAGCAGTTCCCGCCAGGCTTCATCATCCTCCATACATAGATATAACGGCACTTCCCGCGAAATATGCGAGTATATTTCCTGCTTGACAAATCGAAACATCTCCATACGAAGCGGCTTAAAATACCGGTACTTGTTGTCATATCCTTTGATCAACTCACCGGCAAACAAAATAGAATCCTTGTATTTGAATATGTGCTCACGCAGCGCGTAAGGAAATCGCAAAGCGCCTAAACTCCACCAGGCGATCTTTCCGGGGTCGATCACCGCGGCGATCTCTTTAACCAAACCTTCGTAAAAAACCTGCCAGCCTTCGCAATACACGATGGGATCAAAATGAATGCCCACTTTATAACCTTTGGCCTGAACTGCGGCCAAAGCCTGCAGCCGTTCCGTCAGGCCGGGAGTTAACAACTCCTCTTTCTCGATAATCGACTGGGGATTCAATGACCAGGAAACAACGATGTTTTTTAATACATCGGGGTATTCCAGCAGGTTCTTTATGCTGGCGGATTTGGTCTTAAACTCGAAAATAATACCGGGAAACTGCTCGAATACCCGCAGTATTTTATGGGAATAGTTGGTCTGTAAATCTAAGGCCAGGGAATCGGTCAACTCACCGGTGCCGATGCGCAAATGTGTCCGGCTCTGCGAAACCTCTACCAATTCTTTTTCCACGTCGGCCATATTAGTAAAAAAAACCGCTTCTTTGGTTTCTAAATAAGCCTGGAGGATACAGTAAGAACAGGAGTAAGGACAGCCGGTATGCAAGTTCAGGTTATAATAACCGCAGCAGACCGCTTCCGGCGTGCAGGGGCAGTGCTTAACGAATTTTCCTTTTTGTTCGGTAAATTTCATGATTTAAGAGTGAAATGATAACAGAAAAAAAGGAGACAGGCAAATAAAATCCGCCCCGTACGCACGGGGAGGCGATAAGCCGCTTCGC
>JAGLSW010001188.1 GCA_023135565.1 Candidatus Aminicenantota bacterium
TCAAAAGCGCTCACACGCTGCCTCTGCGGCGAAGCCGCTTATAGGTTGGGGACGCCGTCCCCCTCACACGCTGCCCCTTATCGCGAAGCAGATCATTGCAAACAATCGAGCACGTCCTTGAGCCGCAGGGCGTTTTTGAAATGAATCACCTTGCCCGGCAACTCAGGAAGCTGCTGGGCGATACTCTCCGCTACCGCGGTCAGGATGTCGTATTCGGCGAAAACCCGTAAAGTGTCGATCTTCTGCTGCAAGTATTCCGGCGTCCAGAAACCGATGATCTCAAAATGAACCTTGCGGCCGTCTTCATGGCTTAAAAGAAAATCAGGAAAAAAAACTTTCTGGCCTTTGTGCAGTATCTCGCCTTCACGCAAAAGAAACCAGCCCTCCCGCTTCTCTTCCCCCCACTTTTCGGCAAAGGCTTTTTCTAAGTCGGAATCGAAATCCCCTAAAGCAGGCAAATGACTTTTAAGGCCGTCCCGGTGGGAAAGCTCCAGGGCATTCGTCCAGCCCTTCCTGCCGCTGCTTATACGGGCAAACATGCGCCAATCCTTGCAGGCGATCAAGGCGGGCAGGAATTTCGCCAACGCCACTCCATAGCGGCGCGTGTGCCGCAGCACCGATACCGGGCCGTCGAAACGGATCACATAACCGCCTCCGCTGCCGGGCTTGATGGTGTGCATCAAGCGGGCCAGTTTGGCATAACGCAGCACGGTCTTAAAATCGCGGTTCACCCAGACGGTCATATCTACGGCGCGGTACAAAGCGGCCTGCACCTGGGCCACATTGTAACGGGACAGCAGCCCCGCCGCATCGGGATAACCTTGAAACTCCATGAGCCGGTGAAACTCGAATATATCGGTAAATAAACGGCGGTCGATCTCTTCCCAGGAGGTTTTCATGCTTTTGGCAATTTCGGCTTTGACCTGCGCTTCGCTGTGGTCGAAGAGACGGTCTACCTGCTGCACCAAAGGGAAAAAAGGCGCTGCCCGGCGAAATACTTTACGGCGCAGGGCGGCTGCTTTGTGCCCCCTGTCCCGGTCATAGAGGCTGACATCGTCCAACAGTTTGCAAAAGGCGTCCATGCGCCGGGAGGGGCAATCCGCTTCATTCTCCAAAATCCGGCGCACCCGTTGATGCAGTTCGCGCCTGGTTTTCCCTGTTCCCCGGCGGTAAACCTCCAGCATCTGTTCCGCATACTGCAGGTAATGACCGTGGGATTTGCGGTCTAAGCGGTCCGGTATCACTTTTCCGGACTTATAATCGACGATGGAGTGTTCCTTCGTAAGCATCACTCTTCCTGCGTAAACGCGACCGCCCTACTTCGCCGGTATCTTCACAAACCACTTCGTAGAGAACGCCCCGTTTGTGTCCCGATTTTCGCAAAATCCGCCCAAGACGCTGTACGGCCTGGCGCACCGAAGACTGTCCCCCTACCACTACCGCTACTTTTGCTTCCGGCAGGTCCACCCCTTCGTCCAGCACCTGGTTGGCCACCAACACCGGGTAGATTCCCTGGCGGAAACCTTCGATAATATCCAGGCGTTCTTTTTTGCCGCAGTGGTTGAGCAGGCAGGGTACTAAAAAACGGCGCGAAATGTCCCGGGCCATGGCGTTCGATCCCGTAAAAACGATTATCGGCGTACCTATGTGCAGCCGGAAAATATCTTCCAAAACACGCAGTTTTTCCAAAGCCCGGTCCTGGATGGCTTTCATGACATAATAGGCTTTTTGGGCGTTCCGCGCTTCCGGGTCTTTGCCTGTTTCGGCCATCAGGTCCTGCCAATCGAAACGCTTGCCGTTTTTGTTCTTTTCGCTCATGTATTGGCGCAGCAGCCTGGAGTTGAGGTTATAGACTTCTTGTTCTTCCTGAGCCAGGTGGACCGGGATACGCACCACATCGTAGTCGGCCAGGGAACCGCCCCGCACCGCTGCCAGGGGAAGCTCGTAAACAGTAGGGCCGATGAGTTTGCGCAGGTCTTTTTCGCGGCCATCCGAGCGCCGCGGCGTAGCGGTCAGGCCCAGGCGGTAGGGAGCGGCGCTCATCAGGGCGGCATCGCGGCGCATATTGCCCGGCAGGTGGTGGCATTCGTCGAAAACGATAAGTTTGAACCGGTTGCCTAAAGTTTCCATGTGGATGCAGGCGCTGTCATAGGTGGTGACTGAAACCGGGCGCACGTTAAAAATATTATCGCCGATGACGCCGGCGTCGTAACCTAAGCCCTGGAGAATGCGGCGCTGCCATTGGTACATCAGGTCGCGCACCGGCGCTGCGATCAGGGTAGAGACGCCTGTTTCGCGCATAATAGTCAGCGCTACTTCTGTTTTCCCGGTGCCCGTAGGCATGACCACGACCCCTTGTTTTGTGTTCATCCAGGCTTTGTGAGCGGCCTTTTGTTCGATCCTGAGTTGGGGCAGGGCCGATTCCAACCACAGGATAGTCTCCCATGCGCCTACGTTATCGAGCAATTCCCGGCCTGTTTGTACAGCGGTTTCGCGTACGGCGGGGTAGTGTATAGCATTGCAGCGATAGGCGGGAACGCGATTGTCGTATCGCAGCGCCGTGCTGCCCAGCGTTTTTTTAAAAGGAGCAGGGTCGTCGGTTTCGATAAGCAGGGTGCCTCCGTGGAAGTTGAGTGTTATTGTTTTGCAATCGGATTCGTTTTTTGTCATCGGGCACATTGTATTCGAGCGGCGGTCGATTGTCAAGCCCGCGGCCCACTCGCGTGGGGGAGCA
>JAGLSW010001189.1 GCA_023135565.1 Candidatus Aminicenantota bacterium
CTTCCTGCGGCGAAGCCGCTTATTGCCCCCCCACGCGAGTGGGGTTGTATTTTTCGATGGCTTGCAAAAGAATCCGGGCCGCTTTTTCCAATTTGACGGTCTCTAAAACATAAGCGATCCTGACCTCCTGCTTGCCTTTGCCGGGGCTGGAATAAAAACCGGCTCCGGGAGCAACCATTACCGTTTCCCCGCCAACGTCGAACTCGCCTAACATCCACTTCGCAAACTTGTCGGAATTATCAACAGGCAATTTGGCCATTATATAAAAAGCGCCTTTGGGCTTTTGCAGCACGATATCTTTATTAGAAGTCAATATCTTATGCAAGAGGTCACGGCGCTCCTGGTATTCGGCCAAAATAGGCTCGAAATAATCGAGAGGCAATTTGTAAGCGGCAGTGGCTCCGATCTGCTCCAATGTAGGCGGACATAACCGGGCTTGGGCGAATTTGAGAATAGCGGCGACAACGTCCTTGTTCTTTGAGATCACAGCCCCTATCCGGGCGCCGCAGGCGGAATAACGCTTGGATATGGAATCCATGACAATCACCCTGTCTTCCAACCCCTCTAATTCCAATATGCTGAAATGCTTGCCACCATCATAAGTAAACTCTTTGTACACTTCGTCGGCTAACAAGAATAAATCATGCTTCTTTGCCAGTTCGCCCAAACCTTTTATCTCCTCTTCGGTAAAAACAGTGCCGGTGGGATTATTGGGAGAATTGATCAGGATTCCTTTCGTCCTGGGAGTGATCTTTTTTTCGATTTCCGTCAGGTCAGGCAGGTGGAAACCATTCTCCGGCAGCGTTTCTACCGGCACGATTTTTAGGTTGGCAACCGAGGCGTAACCGTTGTAATTGGTATAAAAAGGTTCGGGGATAATGATTTCGTCGCCAGGGTCGGCGATCACACTAAAAGCAAAGGAAATCGCTTCACTGCCGCCGGTGGTGATGACGATATCCTCTTTTTTTAGGCCGATATTATAATTGGAAAAGTATTGGATCATGGCCTCTTTTAATTCGGGCATGCCGTCCGAAGGGCCATAACAAAGCACATTGCCGGAAAAATCGTTTATCTCTTTATAGAAAACGTCCGGGGTGTCGATATCGGGCTGGCCGATATTGAGGTGATAGATATGGATGCCTCTTGCTTTGGCTGCGCCGGCCACTCCGGCCAATTTGCGGATGGGTGATTCCTGGGTATCTTTTGCTCTTTTGGATATTTGCACAATAACCTCCTTTGATTATTAATATTTCATAAAAACCTGGTAAACAAATTTTTTTGTCAACCGGGGCAGAGATGTAATTCCCAGGCCCCTCATAGGTAGCGGACGCCGTCCGCCTCCTTTTATTATTAATATTTCGTGAAAGCCTGTTATATTTAATACTGATTATACCATGAAAACACCTCTGCCCGCAAGAACAGTTTTGACTCCAGGGGTTGACTAAAAGTAATAATTATACTACAATAGCCCTAATCAGTTACTCAGGAAAAAAAAATGAAAGAAGACCTAATCAACAAGATACAAAAATTGAAAGAAGAAAAAAACGCGGTTATCCTGGCTCATAATTACCAGGTAACCGAAGTGCAGGATATTGCCGATCACTTAGGCGATTCTCTGCAGCTCAGCAGGTTGGCGGCGGAAGTGGAACAGGATATCATCGTTTTCTGCGGGGTTAAATTTATGGCCGAAACGGCAAAAATTTTATCGCCCCGGAAAAAAGTGCTGCTGCCCCGCTTAGATGCCGGCTGCCCGATGGCGGATATGATTACCGTTGAAGAACTCGGGGAACTCAAAAAAGCACACCCGCAGGCAAAGGTGGTCACCTATGTGAATTCCAGCGTGGAAATTAAAGCGGAAAGCGATGCCTGCTGCACGTCGTCGAACGCTGTTAAAGTGGTGCGCAATATCGACGCCGATAAAATCATTTTCGTGCCGGACCGGAATTTAGGCGCGTATATCCAATCTCAAGTCGGCAGCGATAAGGAACTGATCCTGTTTGAAGGATATTGTTATGTGCACAACCGGATAAAAAAAGAAGAAATCGAGGCGACGAAAAAACTATACCCGAAAGCAAAGGTAGTGGTGCACCCTGAGACCAGGATGGAAGTCATCGAAATCGCGGACGAAGTGTTGTCTACCGGCGGTATGCTGAAATACATAGCCGCTTCCCCGGATAAACAATTTATTATCGGCACCGAGCAGGGCCTGATCGAACGGATGAAAAGGGAAAACCCGGGTAAAGAGTTGTATCCCGCCCTGAGACCGAAAATCTGCTCGAACATGAAAAGAACAGCCCTGATCGACGTCTATAATGCCCTTGAAAAAGACCGATACGAGATAAAAATCGCAGCATCCCTGGCAAAAAGAGCGGTAAAAGCATTGGACGAAATGTTAAAATACATTTGATAAATGGATTTAATAAAGATAAATAAATCAAAAAAAGGAGATAAAAAATGGAACTGACAGAAAGAGTCAAATCAGTCATAGAAGAAGTGAGACCGGCGCTTGAAGCCGACGGCGGCGGGATCGAATTCGTGGACATTATAGAA
Source organism: Candidatus Aminicenantota bacterium (assembly GCA_023135565.1). Lineage (GTDB taxonomy): Bacteria > Acidobacteriota > Aminicenantia > UBA2199 > UBA2199 > JAGLQA01. The sequence goes on from JAGLSW010001189.1 coordinate 2,551, forward strand.
GACAATACAGTAGTGCTGGTGAATCTTACCGGGGCCTGTCACGGCTGCCCTATGAGCACCATGACTATCAAAGGATTCGTCGAACAAAGAGTCAAGGAGAAAATCCCGGAAATCAAAGAAGTTCGCCTGGCTAATTAAGCCATTACATGGCGGTAATGAACAACATGTTGTACGTATTTCAAATTCCCATCGTTAGGTGGCTTTTTTTTTAAGCTTAGTCTTGAAAAAGCACTATTAGTATTAATCTTCCGAATCGTCGGCGGGAACCCTGATTCTCTGCGGCGCTTCCGCCGAAGGAACGAGCAATTCTTTACCGCCTTTCGTTTTTCGAGGCACCAACTGGATGATAAGAGAGGCGTTATGAAAGGGGTTCGAACCGGCATAATGACTTTCGATACTTTTGTCCGGTTCTCCCGGGACAGCGGCCAGGGCACAAGAAAAATTCTCGATACCGGTTTCCTGGCCCTGCTGCACCACCTGCAAAAAAGTCCCGAAACCTTCTCCCGCTCCCAACCGTTCTACGAAAAAGTCGTACAGGCCGCCGGTGGGGAAACTGGTAACGCCCATATTGCCGGAAACAAAAAGCCATATATAATCAGGCTTATCATATTCTTGGAGCGCTTCCGGCAGGTTTGAAGGCGGGGTGACGCAATTCACGCAGTAATCTTTAACTACGATCCCCGAACTACGGTTGACCACCACGAAGTAAAAAAAAGAAGGGGGTGCATCGAGGGGCTGATACGCAGCGCCCTCGATATTAATCCGGGTATTTTGGATAAATTTGAATCCTGTACTATTTAATATAACGTTTAGTGTTTTTAAATCTGCCATGTTAATATTCCTCTTCTTAATTTATTAAGCCGATAGAAGAATATTATACCAGAATTAATTGTAAAATTCCAATTCATATTTTTTTTTTATGCTGTTTTTGTGCCGGTTGCAAAAAAAACCTGCTGCCGGTATAATGCTACATTAAAAGTTACATTTAATAAAAAACCGCCGCATGGTGGGAACGTGAAACATGTATAACATGTTCATACCGCCAGGGAGCGGCGTTACAGGAGATATCATGAAAAAAATATTTGTTTTACCGGTTATTTTCGTTTTGTTATTGGGATTTTCCTTAGAAGCCCGTGTGCCCAAAGGCGGTTTAGCGGATGCGGCTGTCACCCCGGATGGAAAAACGATAGTAGTAGGAGGCGACAGCCGGGTGCTTTACGTGCTGGACGCTTCCTCCCTAACTGTCAAGAAGCGCATCTGGTTTAAAAGTAATATTTACGAAATGGAATTCAACAAAGACGGTTCGGTCCTCGTAGTGGAAGACACATCCGAAAGCCTGTATTTCCTCGATAGCCGGGATTGGCAGGTGTTGAAAACAATACCCAAAGCCGGTTTGATGAGCGCTGCCCCGTCAGCCGATATAGTGGCCGGTGTCGGCAGCGGGTACAAAAAAAGCACGGTGAAATTTTTCTCCATGAGCGACGGCACTCAAAAGGGCCAGGTGGAATTCCCGGCAAAAGTGACGGCTGTGGGACTCGATGCCGCGGGAAAACGGCTGCTGCTGCTGGCCAACGGCCCTAAAAACAAAGAAGCGAAGAATAAAACCCCCAAAGAGTTGAAGGGGCTGGACAGGGACATTTTCAGGCAGAAGAACGACGGCAAGGTTTCGATACTGGCTGAATTCGAAGTCCCTTCCGGGAAAAAAATCTCCGAGAAAACCATATTCTACTCAACCAGCTCCCCGGTCATTTTAGTGGACAAAAAGATGACCTACATTCTCGGTTATTCCAATGTCAACGCCAAAATCGCAGGTGGTAAAATTACTTTATTTAAAAGTAAGAGTTCCTATAATTACGGCATGGGTGTGTCGCCGGATCGTAAAGCGATGTTGGTCGGCGGTTTACGGAGCGGTACGCTTATTAACGCGGCTAACTTAGACATGGTGGCTTTTAAAGTGGACAAATTACCCGGCTGGCCGGAGTATTATAAAGGTTTCGGTTTTGCCGCCGACGGCACCGGTTATGCTGTGACCACAGCCTACCGGCTGGTAAAGATCGATAAAAAAGGCGTCATCGAAAAAACAGTGCCTATTTATTAGCGGGCTTCGTCCGGGGGCCTCACACCCAGCCAAATTAAACAAAACCCCGCGGCGCGGGGGGCCTATAAGCCGCTTCGCGGCAGGGAGGTGCTTTTGCTTCTCAATAAACAAAAGTTTTGATCAACCCCACTGCGTGGGGAGCCTATGAGCCGCTTCGCGGCAGGAAGCGCTTTTGATTCTCAATAAACAAAAGTTTTGATCAAACTTTT
>JAGLSW010000119.1 GCA_023135565.1 Candidatus Aminicenantota bacterium
AATTTTAATGAGCGCTATAGTATGGGGGAGATGAAATCCTAAAAAAACGGACCGCTAACCGGGACACGGAATATCCTCGATCAGGTATTCGCCGATATTCCTTTCCTCAAGATCGAAACCGACCCCGATAATTTTGATCGTTTTGGATAAAGATAAATATTTTTCGTAATATTTATTCTCTTTGATCTGCGCCAGCGCACCGGCAGCCTTCCCCATTTTAAATTCCATCAGGTATACATGGCTTCCTGTCTCAAAGACAGCATCCATCCTGCCTAAATTTGTTTCTACTTCGGCGTCGATATTGATCCCCATCAACTTAAGTATTAAGTAGATCACGGTATGATAGTACGCTTCCCTTTCTTCTATAAATATATCATATGGCACCGCGGCGAAAATAGATTTGAAAACCTGGAAAAATTGGTCGATATCACCCCGGTTAATACCCTGCTGGAGTTCATAGATTAGATAACCCAATTCATCGGGATACTTGCCGGTGAAATCGGCGGCGATGTATTCCAACAGCGATTCTTTGACTTCTTCATTGGGATACGATAACCGGTAAATACTCTGGGTGGGTGACACCTCTTTTATCTCTTTTATCGTTAAATACCCCGTCTGGAACAACAAAGAAAACACATTGATCCGGTCTATATCAAAAGAATCGAAAATAAATTTATTGGTTTCATAATTCTCGATACGCTTCACGTCAATTTTATGATCTTTAATCAATTTTATCAAAAACGTGGGCGTCCCGGTGGAAAACCAATAATTACCGAATTTTCCTTTATCAAAAAAAAGCAGTACAGACAGCGGATTATATACAAAGTGCCTCCCGTCCCAGGAATATCCGTTGTACCATTTCTTTATATCTTCGATGCATTTCCCTTTCAGCCTGTCTTCGAAATAAGACAAGATTTCTTCGTGGGTATAACCTAACATGGTTGAATATTGCTCATCGATCGTAATATCGTTAAGATTGTTTAAACCGGAAAAAATCGACACCTTTGAAAATTTCGATACCCCGGTGATAAATACGAACTCCAGGTATTCATCAGCCGCTTTCAGGACTTCATAAAAAGCTTTCAATATATCGCGGTTCGCCATTGCCGTATCTTTTTTATCCACATACTCGATGATCGGCTTATCGTATTCATCTACCAGGACGACAACTCTTCCTTTGGCGGATAGTTTTTTTATCAGTTCCAGGAAACTTTCTTTATAGTTTTTCTCTTTGTTAAGAGTAAAGCCCCAACTCTTTGCCAAATCCCGGAGAAATCTTTTTAGGGAGGATTCCAACTGCTGTGGGGTTTCATAGCTTATCATGGTAAAGTCGATGCTGATTACCGGGTATTTTTTCCAGTCGATCTTATCGTAAATCCACAGTCCCTTAAACAATTCTTTATTACCGGAGAACAACTCTTTTAAAGTTGAAACCAGCAGGGATTTACCGAAACGCCGCGGCCTGGAGATAAAATAATATTGACCACCCTGGGTAATAAGGTTGTAAATATCTTTTGTTTTATCCACATAGAGGTAGTTTTCGCTGACGAGCCTACCGAACGTTTGCATCCCGATGGGTAATTTTTTCATGTTCTAATTATAATACCAAACGTAAACTTTAGCAAATCAGGGGTTATTTTTTTCGGCATGCAAAAAAAGGGGCCGGGCAATCATGATGCAAGCCTCGCCCAGACGCCCCGAGACAATGAAATTAACAAAAGTTTTGTTCAAATTTTTTTGAAGGTGCGGTGTGCCGCGGCCCCCA
>JAGLSW010001190.1 GCA_023135565.1 Candidatus Aminicenantota bacterium
GAGGCAAGCCCGTTTTAGATTTTCCAAAAACTGAATAGTTACGTCTGAACTGCTGAGAAATTAAGAATGAGCGAAACTGATGCCCGGTTACTTGAGATTGTACAAAGTCTGCTTGCCTTTGTAAACAGCGGATGCGCCTAACTCTTCCTCGATCTCTAACAAACGGTTGTATTTGGCTACCCGTTCGCTCCTGCAAGCAGAGCCGGTCTTGATCTGCCCGGTGCATAAGCCTACCGACAAATCGGCAATAAAAGTATCCTCGGTTTCGCCGGAACGGTGCGAAACCACAGCGGTACAATTATTCCTCTGCGCCATGTTGATGGTTTCTATGGTCTCACTCAAAGTACCGATCTGGTTCAACTTGATCAGGATGGAGTTGGTAATCCCCATGTCCAGCCCTTTGCGGAACCTTTCCGGGTTGGTCACATAAAGATCGTCGCCCATGATCTGGATCCTGTCGCCCAACTTTTCGGTCATGAGTTTCCAACCTTCCCAATCATCCTCAGCCAGGCCGTCCTCTATCGAAATGATAGAGAATTTATCCACTAATTTAGCATAAAATCCCACCATCTCAGCGGAGGTCAACTCTTCCCCGGTGGACTTTTCAAAGATATATTTACCTTTTTTAGTGTCGAAAAATTCCGTGGCTGCCGGGTCTAAAGCGATAAACACATCTTTCCCCGGTTCATAGTTTGCTTCCTCGATGGCGATTTCGATAAGCTCCAGGGCTTCTTCATCGGATTTTAAGTCGGGGGCAAAACCGCCTTCATCACCTACTCCGGTGCTGTAACCTTTATCTTTTAACACACTTTTCAGGGTGTGAAATATTTCGGAACTCATGCGCAGCCCTTCCCTGAAGTTTGCGGCGCCGGTAGGCATAATCATGAACTCCTGCAAATCCACGCTGTTACCGGCATGGGAACCGCCGTTCAAAATATTCAACATGGGCACCGGCAGTTCAACCGCCCCTACTCCGCCTAAATAACGGTACAATGGAAGACCGGTATATGCCGCCCCGGCTTTGGCCGCGGCCAGCGATACGCCCAATATGGCATTGGCGCCTAATTTCGATTTACCCGGCGTGCCGTCAAGCTCGATCATAGCCCGGTCGATGGCTGCTTGGTCCAGGACGTCCCAGCCTTCCAACGCGGGAAAAATGATCTCGTCGATATTTTTAATAGCTTTTAATACGCCTTTTCCTTTATACCTATTTTTATCGCCGTCTCTTAATTCTAATGCTTCATGAGCGCCGGTAGACGCCCCGGAAGGCACGGCGGAAGTGACAAAAATCCCGGATTCCAACTGCAGGTCAACCGCCACTGTGGGGTTGCCCCTGGAATCGAGTATTTCTCTACCTTTGATGTTGGCTATCTTCATGTGTGTTCCTTTATTAGTTATTCTTTTCTAAACTTTTGCCGGTTTTTTCTTGGCGGGGGCGGCTAATTCTTCTTTAATCTCTTTTTTCATTTCTTCTTTTTCGCCGTCCATGAAGTTTTTTATCTGGGCCACCGCTTTATCCGATGTGGCTTTTATGGCCTCGATCCCTTTCTGGGCTTCTTTGGAGAATTTATCGTAATTCTCTTTGACATCGTCGCTTACTTTATCGTAACCGTTTTTGATTTTTTTCCGGGTCTCTTCACCCGTCTGCGGAGCATACAATAAAGCAAGCCCGGCGCCGATCGCAATACCTGTTATAAAAGTAACTAATCCTGCAAGTCCACCTCTTTCTTCAGACATTTTGTTTTCCTCCTGCTTTTAATTTTTTTATTAAGTCCCAACCCATTTTGATTGCCGGGATAATGGCAACCAAACCGGCCGACTGTTTTAAGATTTTTTTATTTACAAATTTTAGGGAATTGGAAACCGATTCCACGGTTTCTTTGGATGCATCGAGTATGGAATCGAATTTTGCTACATCCTCTTCTACTTTTGTGCCGATGTCTTGCAGCTTGACTATCAGGCCCCTGGCTTCCACGGAAGTTTTCTCTAAGTCGATAAGCAGCGCTTTCAACCGCCTCACCGCGGAAATCGCGAAAAACATCAAAAGCACAAAGCCTGAAACAAAAATCACGGCTGCAAGAAAAATTATAGCTGTTACTGTCGGATTCATTTTTTTATCCTCTTAACTATTAATATTATAGTATACCTTATTTTTATTATCAACAGTTTTAGACAAAGAAAAAAATTTTCTTGCCTCCGGCGGGGGTGCGGCGCACCCAACCTCTTAGCCTCCGGCGGCCAAAACCCTTTTGAAAAAGGGTTCTGGACTCCCAAAACTTTTGTTTAGGGGGAATCGAAAACCCGCAGCAATTTCTCCGCCGCGGCAGTAGGCAGTATTTCGTTCTTTAATATTTGTTCTTCGATACCGGGCAGCGCCTCTTTTACCCGGGCATCGTTATAAAAACTCTCTTTTAAATGATCTTCGATTATAGTAAAGACCCATTCTACCGCCTGCTTGTTCCTCCTGGCGGCAAACATTCCCGATTCCTTGGTGGTTTGTTCAAATTTTTCGATGACAGCCCAAATTTCGGGGATGCCCCGGCCTTCTAAGGCGGAACAGGTATAGGCTTCGGTTTGCCAGCCCTTTGTGGCCGGGATCAGGTATTTTAAGGCCCGCGAATATTCAGCGGCGGCAGAGAGGGCAGCGGCTTTGTTTGCCCCGTCGGCTTTGTTTATCAGCAGGGCATCGGCGATTTCGATTACCCCTTTTTTGATGGCCTGCAATTCATCACCTGCCCCGGCAATCATAAGCAGCAGGAAAAAATCCACCATGGAACGCACGGTGATCTCATTCTGGCCCACTCCCACTGTCTCGATTAATAGGACGTCGTACCCGGCGGCTTCACACACCAAAACGGTCTCCCGGGTTTTGCGGGTGACGCCGCCCAAAGTGCCGCCGGTTGGAGATGGGCGGATAAAACACTCATCCCGGCGCGACAGTTTGGCCATGCGGGTTTTGTCTCCCAGGATACTGCCTTTGGTAAGAGAACTGCTGGGGTCTACAGTCAGCACCGCCACTTTGTGACCGGCTTCGATCAGGAAGCAGCCTAAAGATTCTATAAAAGTGCTTTTGCCGGCGCCGGGCATGCCGGTGATGCCGATGCGCAGTGATTCCCCGGCATGGGGCAGCAGTTTTTTCAGCACTTGCCTACCTTTTTCGTAGTGATTGGGGGAGCTGCTTTCGATCAAAGTAATAGTCCTGCCCAGTATGGTTTTATCGTTTTTGAGCACACCGCCGGTGTAATCAGCGATCTCTAATTGTGACCGTTTGATCCCGCTGCTCATTTTTTTTGCTTCAACCGGCGGGTTTTTTCCTGCGGCGCTTTTCCACTAAGGACTTAAATATCTGTTTGGCTTTGTCCAACTCCGCCAGCACAGTTCTTCTTATCTCCGGTATTTCCATCAGTTCTAACAATTCTTGCATTTCTTTGTCACGGGCAAAAGAAGAACTCAAGGGCGCTGAATTCTCTTTATTCAGGGTCGCGGTTTCTTCCCCGGTTAAGAGCCAGTTCAGGTTAATCCCATACTTGTTCAGCAAAACCGTTAATAGGTCGGAGCCGGGATGCCTGCTGCCTGCCTCGTACCGGGCCACCGACGGTTTCGAGATATTTAGAGCGTCGGCGAATTCTTCCTGGGTCATGCCTAAGGATTCCCGTATTTGCCTGAGCCTGGTATGAAGCGTATTAAATTCGAGTTTTCTTTTCATTTTCATCTTTACTAT
>JAGLSW010001191.1 GCA_023135565.1 Candidatus Aminicenantota bacterium
CTTGACAAAGGGGTCCACTTTATTTTTCTTCAAATTGTAACAACAACTCCGGTGAAGCAGTGACAAGGGGCACATACCACCCGTCAACCACAACGCCCAATTTTTGCTCCACCGCCCATTTTTGATGTTGGAACTCATTATAGGTACAATACTTCATTGTTTCTTTAGCTTTTGCATAATCCATGATATGAGTTCTCCCCTCCCCTTTAATTCTACTATCCTTTATAATATAGTTACCGGCAAAGGAAATCATTGCCAGGATTGATTTTTCCCACGAATCTGTCCAGAGGGAGAGCTCATTCACAATCTCCCGGATTATTTCCGGATTCTCATGAGCTTCACATGGGTAATCGCCTGTAAACTCGTAAGCAAGTTTATCCAATTCGGCCCAATCGGGGTATATATTCTGGTAAACCTCCAAGGGTCGTAGATTGACGATTTGATAGTTTTTAGGATTTTCTACATAGGAACAAAAACGGTGCAATATTAAGTGAACAAAGTCAGTCGGCGGTTGAAAATGCCTGATAAGGGGAAGAAGTTTCAAGGTTTCCTGGTAGTATTCAATTTTATCACCGGGAAATCCCCAAAGTATGAACCATAGAATGTATATTCCAACCGACTTGGCATGCCGGAGCAATAGCAGATTTTGCCTTGCGTTTGCACCTTTATTCATATGCTTCAGCATATCGGTGGACAATGCATCTATCCCAAATAGGACAGATTCGGTTTGGGCTTTTTTTAGAATTATAAGGTCTTTTAGTTTTAAATTCGTGTTTTCTTGATACCAGATTGAAGGAGATTTTTTTTTTGAGGAGAGAAGAGGGAAAAGCTTTTCATAATAAGAATGGGGCACGATATTGTCAGTCATAAGAATACCGGTAGCTTGGTAATTATCGCGAATAAATTCCAAATCTTTCAGTACTTTATCTTCAGATTTTTGCCGAAACTGAAGATTGTCACTATCAACACCGCAAAAGGAACATTTTTTTTCCCCCCCCCGCCAACAGCCTCTGCTTGTTTCGTATGCGATTACTATTTGGTTCGGTTGGTTTCCCGCATGGAAATGTCTCATTTGTTTTATAAAATCCTCATAATTGGGCAAAGGAAGGGTATCCAGGTTATCCAGGGTTTCGCCGGTAATAATACGTTGGGAGGGAAATCTACCCTGGGAAAATCCCATTAAAAAATTATTGAAGGATGATTCACTCTCCCCTGAAAAAACATAATCTATTGCTTCACTTAGGGAAGCAATGCCTTGTGCCATGGTACGCTCACAGTTTGATCCCCCTATCAAGGTAATAATATCGGGTCGATTGCTTTTTATCCCGTTTATTATAGCTATGCTACAATTGGTTTGTTCTAGCGTTGTTGTGCATCCGATCATTTTATAACTAAGGGAGATTATAACTTTAACGATTTCATCAATAAAGTATGTGCAAATTTCTTCTACTTTCAAGAAACTATCCAGATCGAAATCAATTGCCTCATATGACACCCTGACATGCTGCTGCCTATTTCCGCTAATACACATTGCTTCATCTGCGCTTGATTCGGGTGACTTGCCCATAGGGGGCAATCCGTAAGCACACCTGGCAAAAAGGCGTTCCCCTAATTTCATCCAGCGTAAATTGTAGGGAAGCTTGCTGATCTTATCGTAAATATCCTCACCTATAATTGAAGCGAAAAGAAGGTTCAAGTAAAAAATATCTGTTTTATAACCCTCTTTTTCTGCAATAGATTTAAGAATATGTGGACCAAGTATCGAGTAGTCCCTTATGGCAAAAGGTGGAACAATAAAAAGAATATCGCCCCCATTCAGGACAGATAGAATAAGTTTTTTTATATCTTTTAATTGATTCATGATTCAAATTTCAACAATAATTCCGGTGAAGCTGTCACAAGGGGTACATACCGCGAGTCTACAACAACCGCCAGTTTTTCTTCAACGGCCCATTTTTGGTTTTCGGATTCCTCGTAAATGCCGTAAGTCATTATTTCTTTTGCCTGTGAAACATCCAGGATGTGACTTTGATTTGTTCCAGGGATATTCCTGCTGTCATGGATGATAAAGTAATCAGAAAAGGGAATCATTATCAAATTGGAATTTTTCCATGTCTGCCTCCAATATTCCAGTTCATCGGCAATATTTTGAATTAATTCCGGGTGCTCATAAGCCTCACAAGGATACTCGCCCACAAATTCGAAAGCAAGCTTGTCGATATCGGCCCATTCTGGGTATATCATTTTGTATACTGCCCAGGGACGCAGATTCTCGATATGGTAACCTATTGGATTTTCATAATAGTCGGAAAATCGCTCCAGGTGAACCCGGAAAAATTTTGCCGGTGGTTGAAAATGGCGGATAAGAGGTAGAACTTTTAGTATTTCTTTATAATATTCGGCTTTGTCGCCCGGTATTCCCCAGAGCATAAACCAGAGAAGATTTATTCCAACTGCACGGGCATTCCTGAGAAATTCCAGGTTTTCCGCGGCAGTGATTCCTTTATTTATCAATTTTAGCAAGCCTGTAGAAAGAGCTTCAATACCGGGAACAATTTGCTGTACTTTAGCCTTTTTTAAATTGATAAGGTCTTTGAGTTTTAAATTCGGTTTTATATAGTAAAGGCATATACCGGGATAATCGTTATTTTCTCCAAGGATTGGTAAAAGCTCTTTGTTATATGAAAAGGGCATCAGGTTATCAGCCATTGCAACCGCGGTTTCAGGGTAGTTTTCCTTAAAATGACGTAGTTCTTCAAGTACCTTTTGGGGAGTTTTCTGCCGGAATTTTATACCTGCAGTATTACGGCTGCAAAAGGTACATTTCTTTTTTTGCCCCCACCAGCAGCCTCTACTGGTTTCGCTCCACACATAGGCGGCCCCCGGGGCATGACCATCGAAATAATAACCTATCTGATTGAAATAAACCTCATAATTCAATTGCGGCAATGTATCCAGGTTTTCTACTAAAATTCCGGTAATGATACGTTCCGCAGGTAATTGCCGACCAGAATAGTTGTCTAAGAAATCATTGAAAGAATTTTCACATTCCCCGGAAAAAACATAATCTATTGAATCGCTTAGAGAAGCAACACCCTCTGCCATTTCCCCGGAGCAATTGGCGCCTCCGGTAATAGTAATAACTTCCGGGCTAATTTTTTTTATTCCATTTATAATGGCAATACTACAATTGGTTTGTCCCATACGGATTGTAAAACCGATAATTTTGTAGTGAAAAGAAACAATAGTATGAACAACTTCATCAACAAAAGAACGGCATAATTCTTCAACCTCCATGTACTTCTTCAAATCGATTTGTTCCACTTTATAATGGACCCTTAAAATTGGA
>JAGLSW010001192.1 GCA_023135565.1 Candidatus Aminicenantota bacterium
TTCAATGGGGGCGTCCCCCGGCAGGACCGCCGGAGGCAAGAATAAGAAAGAGAGATACGGTAGAGAACCTTGTTCGCCGCAATCTCAATTTAAATGTTGACAAATTAGGGTCATAAATGATATAAAAACACCTTATGAGGTGCAATCATGAAAAAAACAAACGTAAAGATTATCAAGTGGGCGGCGCCCACAACCCATGAGGGGCCTGGGAAACACGTTCCTGGCCACCTTGACCGAAAAATTTGTTCGTTTAGCAAACTTTCACGAAGTATTAATAACAAAATCAACAAGCTTTTTCCCATCATCTTTTTGGCCTTTCTCCTGGCAGGTTTTTTACCCCTGGCGGCACAGCAGGTGGACGATACCCCTGCCCTTACTGAAGCCCAGGTGAAAAAAATCGAAGATTATATCCAAAAACAAAAAACAGTGGGAAAAATCCCCGGTATGGCCGTGGTTATCGTTCAAGGCGAACACACGGTTTATGAAAAAGGGTTCGGTTTCGCCGACATTAAAAAACAAGCACCGGTTACGCCCAAAACGTTGTTTGAATTGGGGTCCAACAGTAAAGCTTTTACCGGTCTGGCAATACTGCAATTAGAAGAAAAAGGGGCGTTGAACTTAGACGACCCGGTGGCAAAATATCTCCCCTGGCTCAAGCTCAAATACCGGGGCCGGGAAATGCCGCTGACTATCGCCCATTTTTTATACCAGACCGGCGGCATACCGGTGGAGACTATCGGCTCTATTCCCGAAGCGGAAGGAGACAACGCCTTAGAAAAAACGGTGCGCATATTAGTAGGCATGGAACTCACCCACCAGCCGGGGCAAAAGTTCGTTTACGCCACCATCAATTACGATGTGCTGGGGTTGGTGATCCAAAAAATATCGGGTCTGTCCTACGAAGAATATATGAAAATAAATGTTATCACGCCTTTGGGGTTGAATAATACTTTTCTTTTTCGCAGGCAAGCCGAAAAAGCGGGTATGGCTACCGGTTATAAACTTTGCTTAAAAAAACCGGCAGCCTATGACGCGCCGGTATACCGCGGCAACACGCCTGCCGGTTATATTATTTCCAATAGCGGCGACATGGCCCGCTGGCTGAAAATCCAGGTGGGTGCAGGCAATCTCAGTGCTATCTCTCCGGGTCTGATCGAAAAATCCCGTTTCACCGACCCAAAATTAAAAGATTCCAACTACGGGGCGGGTTGGATGATGATGCATAATAAGGGATTAATTGGACATGGAGGCAACAATCCCAATTTTTCTTCTTTTATCGGTTTCAGCGACGAAAAAACCGGCGTGGCGGTATTGGCCAATATAAACAGCAGCTTCACCGCTGGTGTTGGCATGGGTATTTTCGCAATCTTGAGAGGAATAGAACCGGAAGCCCCTGTTCCCGGTATGAATATCCGTTTCGATGATTTAGCTTATAAAATAGTCCTATTGTTCGGCCTTTTTGCCCTGATTGCCCTAATACTGTTGATTCGTTCCATTATAAAAATTGCCCGTGGCAAGAAGAAATTTTCTTTTAACGGCAAAGTGTTGGCCGGTATTATCACAGCCACGCTGCTGCTGGTTCTTTTCGTTTACTTAGTAACTATTTTGCCCATGTTATTGGGTTTTGACCTGCCTTTAAGTTTTGCTTTTGTCTGGCTGCCCTACACTTTTACCTATGCACTGCTGGTCATCCTGCTGACCGCCTTTTTGTATTATCTCTTATTCCTCTCCAAAGTACTTTTCCCCCCTGCGCGAAACGGTTAAATTTGCCTCCGGCGGCCAGAAACCTTTTTGTAAAAAGGTTTCTGGACTTCCAAAAATTTCTTATGAGCGGTACGCTTTCCTGTTACTCGAAAGTTCCTCATAGGCTGCGGACGCCGTCCGCTTTTTGTAAAAAGGGTTTCGGATTCCCAAAAACTTTTTATGAGCGGTACGTTTAGGAGATAAATTTCACCGATTAACGCAGGCTGCATAGAGATTATCGCATATTGATAGGAATTTTAGGATCGAATAAATAATGTCATTATATGAAAAAATTTCAAGTTACTACGATATGCTCTTTCCTTTGAAAGAGGCCCGGCTCTCTTTTGTGGGATCTTTTCTAAAAGAAGGGGGGCAAAAGATTCTCGATGTGGGCTGCGCCACCGGGGAACTGGCTCTCGCTCTAACAGGAAAAGGACACCGGGTGACCGCTTTCGACCTGGACGGGGATATGATTCATGCCGCCCGGGAAAAAACCAAAAACCGGGGCCTAAAAGTAGAATTCGTAGAAAAAGATATGGCCGCCCTAGGCAGAGATTTTCGACCTGCTTCTTTTGATGCGGTGGTTTGTTTCGGCAATACGCTGGTTCACTTAGAGAACCGGGAAAAGATAGAAGATTTCTTCCGAGGGGTACTAAAAGTTTTAAAAAAGGGCGGGGTGTTTCTTTTCCAGGTGGTTAATTTCGACCGCGTTCTCAGCGGGGAAATCAAAAAGCTGCCGGTTTTAGAGAACGAAAATTTCACTTTTTTGCGGGAATATTTTTTACAGGAGGGTACGCGCCGCATCCGCTTCGGCGCCCGCCTGATCCTAAAAAAGGAAGAGAAGGTTTTAGAAAGCAGCACTTTTCTCTATCCCTTGACTTTCCAGGAAGCGCAAACCGCCCTAAAAAACGCCGGGTTTGCGAAACAACAATTTTTCGGTAACGACAGAAAAACCCCTTTTGACAGGGAGCGGAGTCCCGCTTTGATCGCCGCGGGGCTGCGCCGCAGGGAACGCTTTTGATTCTAAACCCCGTGCG
>JAGLSW010001193.1 GCA_023135565.1 Candidatus Aminicenantota bacterium
CGGAGGCAAGTCTGTTTTAGATTTTTCCAGAACTGAACACTTACAAAAATTATTTTATCAGGTTTGATAGGTCTCAGGAGACTACCGGCAGCGCTAGTTCGATAGTAAATGTAGAACCCCGGCCTACTTCACTTTCCACTTCGATCTTCCCCGACATCATGGCGGCCAATCCCCTGGCAACGGCCAGACCTAACCCGGTGCCGCCGTATCTCCGGGTAGCAGACCCGTCAACCTGGGTAAAAGGAGAAAAAATCATTTCCTGCTTTTCCGGGGAAATACCGATTCCCGTATCCGCCACTTTTACCATGAAAACACCTTTATCATGATTATAAGAAGCAGCAGCGGTAATACTGCCCTGTTCGGTGAACTTGAACGCATTACTTATCATTTCACAAATCACCCGCTCCACCCTCGTCCTGTCACCCAAAACAACCGGGGGAATAGATTTGTCGATATTCATACTAAAGTCGATCCCTTTTCCTTCAGCCTGTAGTAAAAATCTTTCGCCCATACCAACCAACAATTCCCGCGGATAAAACTTTTCCTCTTCTAAGTTCAGCCGGCTTGCCGCAATCTCCGCCAGGTCGAGGATACCGCTGAGAATAGACAACAGTTTGTTACCGGAATCGTCGACCAATCCCAGGATTTCTTTTCTTTCCGGGTCCGCTTCATCATGCAGCAGGATTTCGACAAAGCCGAGGACGGCATTCAGGGGAGTTCTTAATTCATGGCCCATGTTGGCCAGGAATTCACTTTTAGCTTTATCCGCGGTCTCGACCCTTTCTTTAGCTTCACGCAGTTCTTTCTCGATTTTTTTACGCTCGGCGATCTCTTTCTCCAATGCGATATTCTTTTCATTTATTTCATCGATATATTCATTGCTGATGATGGCCAGGGAAAAAAGAACACCCAATTGACTGAGAGCAGTTCTCTCCTTTTGCAGTACAGCATGTTCTCTTGTATCATATAGGTTGCAGGTGCCGAAAGCTTTCCCCTTGCTGAAAAGGGGCACCCAGACGATGGTTTGTACTTCGAATTTTTTTAATATATGATGCCAGGGCGCCAGGCGGGGTTCGGACAGGACATCTGTTCTGACAATGAGTCTCCCCTCTCCTAGGGAAATGCCCGACGGGCTGGAAAGCACCGGGGCCGGCACCTCGTGCACCATAGCCGGGTAAGCTTCGGGGAGATCGTAGGCGGCAAACAGGCTGCCTGTTTCCTCTTCGCCTACCAATATAATAGAACCGAATCGAAAATCGAAATTGCCGCATATCACCTTAAGCACTTCGCGGCTGTAGTCTTTGGGCTTCAGCCGGATATCGATGCGGGTGATCTCTTTATAAATCGCCGTGACAGTTTTCATCTTTCAACCTCACTTTATTAATACCTCAATCCAATCAGGCAGAGGCAGCCGGTTTCTTGTAGTCGGGGTTAACCGCGCAGTAAACTTCCGGGTCGCCGGTAGTCCAGAAAGTACAGTTGTTGCAGTGTTTGCATTTCATGATCCCTGCTTCGCGTCCTTCAGCGGTTTTTCTCACGATGGCCGGGTCCGCCATCTGCGCCCGCCCCATAGCGATCAGACCGGCTTTGCCTGAAGCGAGGATCGACTCCGCGGTCTCTATGGTTAAAATAGATCCCACCGCGCAAACCGGTACCGAGGTGAACTGCTTAATTTGGGCCGCCATATCTACATGCGGCGTTTCGCCCATGTCTTTGGGGGGGACGATATGTGCCATGGATTCGTATACCCCGGCGGTGGTATTGAGCATCTGCATACCGGCTTTCTCGAACATAGGCACTAATTCTTTAAAATCGTCCGGTCTTAAACCGCCTTCGACGAACTCATCACCGCTGACCCTTAAGCCCACCGCGGCCGGGTCTTTCAGCCGGGAACGGATGCCTGCGAGGATCTCTACTACTAACCGGGCGCGGTTTTCCGCACTGCCGCCGTAGTTATCTTCCCGTTTGTTGGAATAGGGAGAGAGGAATTCGTTCAACAAGTACCCGTTGCAGGCATGTATTTCCACCACATCGACGCCTGCTTTAACCGCACGAAGGGCCGCGGCTATAAAGGCTTCGCGCATCATTTCGATATCTTCTAAGGTCATTTCCCGGACTTTGTATTCCGGGTCGTACTGGGACATCACCGGGCAAGGAATGGCGCTGGGGGCCATCAATACATCCCCGGAAGCAGAGGTGGAAGACTGCCGTCCATAATGAACGATCTGTATGCCCGCTTTGGCGCCTGTTTTTTTCACAGCGGCGAAAAGTTTTTTCAGCCCGGGTATACACTTATCGCTGCTTACCGACATCACCCTGTCGAAGGGTATACCGTCGTCGGTGACCGTGGCGGCGCCTGTAAAAATTAACCCGCAGCCGCCTTCTGCCAGGTCGGTATAGTACTTCATCAGTTTATCCGATACCGTGCCGTCGGTATTGGCGTAATTAAGCACCCAGGCAGGGAATACCACCCGGTTGGGCAGTGTGACCGATCCGATCTTACATTCGCTAAACACGTGAGGGAATTTCCCTCTTTCATTTTTGACTTTCGTTTCATTCATGCTGCACTCCTTAAATTTTCCTGCTGTAATAATAGCATTCAGTCATTAGCGTTCAACTGTCACCCCCAGGCATGGCCATTTTTTTTTCTCCTGGAGGAGGGGCAAGGTTTCGACCGACTGCTAAAAAAACCAACAGTTAGTTTACCGTTACAATAATAATATAATAATATTCTTTTTTCAAGTCCCCTGTAAAAAAAAACAGGAAAAAAATCCGCCATGATAAATTAAAAAAAATCCTATAACAAACATTTGATACCGGCAGTTTTAATTTAAAATATACATTTTTTTCTTGATTTATTGCAAAGATTAGATTATAATAGCCTATGAATAATTACCGGGACAGTTTAGGCGCATACATGGCGGTATCTACCAACATGATTCGTATAATTTCACACCCCACCTTTAGATGGGTTCATTTTTCAAGCGGAGGTTTAAAAATGGTCACGATTTTTAGAGGCATAATGTTGCTTAATAGGACTTTAGACGGATTGACAGCGGTAATCACAGCCACTTGTATGAAAGATGTGGGTTGTATAAAAATCTATATGATAACCAATTCAAGATTAAAAGAGGTGAAACATGAAAAATAAAATATTCCCGTTTCTAATTATAGCTGCCGCCGTCCTGGTTATCCCCGGCTGGTTTACAGGCTGCGGCGATAGTTCTCAAAAATCGAAAGAAGCCCGGCAGATCAACCTGGAAGAAATTTTTAGAATATCGGGGGAAGACAAAGCTGAACGGTACTTTCTAAAAAATCCCATGAACATTAAAATCGATAAGGCCGGGAATATTTTCCTGTTGGATAAAGACCAAATACTGCTCTTCGATTCCCAGGGGCAATTTTTGAAAAATCTACAAAAAAAAGGACAGGGTCCGGGAGAACTTCTTAATATCTCAAACTATCTACTTCAAGATAAGAGTATCCTGGTTCACGACCACAGCCCCAATAAGATTCTAAAAATAGATACAGCGGGAAATCTAATCGAAGAATTCCGCGTTTACGAAAACCTGTGGATCGATTTATTTTATGTCTCTAAAAATAAATTATATTTCCTGACCAATAAAGTAGAAGATACAAAAGGTAAAGGCAAGGTAATCGACATCGAGAGGCAATTGTTGTCTTTTCCTAAGGAAAAAGTTTCCCGCACCGAGAGCGCCGCGGAGCACATATTTAGTTTCCCGGTGAAGTCCTTTGTTTATAAAACGTCTACCGCTTTTTTTACAATAAGATTAAACTCTTTGAAATCCTGCCAATTGAAAGATTCGTTGTTTTTTATTTCCCATGCCCAGGAGTACGAAATTAAGTTGATCGACATCGAAAAGAAAAAAATCGTAACCACGATTAAACGCCCCTATAAAAGAGTAGAAGTAACGAAGGAAACTGAAAAGTTCACGCCTTTCGGTCAATTCATGTATGACGGCCAGATGTACCGTTCGCCCCGTTTAGAATATTTTAATGATATCCAATCGCTTCATTTTTATGACGAAAAACTGTGGGTATTCACGTCTACTGTCCATGAAAAAAAAGGCGTACGGGTTGACCGCTTTGATGAAAAAGGGAAATATATTGACAGTATATTCGTAAAGTTTCCCAACCGGGACACTCACTACCGGGTAGAGCCGTTAGTGACGGCATTGGCAAAGGGAGCTCTTTATATCATCGAAAAAGATAAAGACGATAACCGGTTCATCGTCAAATACCGAATAGTATCCCACTAACTACCAACTTGCCTCCGGCGGCCAGGGGGCGCTTTTGGAAAACTGCCCCCTGGACCCCCGCAAAACTTTTGTTGAGCGATAAGCTTTTTTGTCCTAAGAAACGCCCCTCATTGGCTCCCCACACCATGGAGCTGTTTGTTTGTTTTTTCTCAATATCTACCTCAACCTGAGCTCTCCCGATCTCCTCCTGAGACCTCTTGAGCTCCTCCTGGATTATATCAGCAACCCCGCAAAAGCCGCGGTCATCATTGTCGCCAGGAATCCGGCGGCTAAAGCTTTAATCGCCAACCTCGATACCACGGACTTTTTAGCAGGCACCAACGTGCCGATGCCGCCGATCAATATAGCAACACTACCGAAATGAGTAAATCCACACAATGCATAGGTAGTAATCGCAATAGTTCGGGGCGAAAGCGTCTGCTCGACAATATGAGGCTGCAATTTCAAATAAGCCAAAAATTCGGTAAAAATAGTTTTAATACCCAATAATTGCCCTACTTCAACCGCTTCTCCTACGGGGACACCGACGAGAAAAGCAAAGGGCGCAAGAACATAACCCATCAGCTTCTCTAAAGTGATGCCCGTAATACCTACCACATCGTTCAAAAGATATATGATCGAGATAAAAGCAAGCAGCATAGCCCCAATCTGCAGCACTAAGTTCAACCCCTGGGAAGTGCCGTTGGCCGCGGCTTCGATGATGGTTTTTTCCTTTTTCTCTAATTGTATGGTTTCTAAGGGGTCGCTGTCGCCTTCTTCCGTGTCGGGAAAAATAATCTTGGAAAGCAGGATGGCGGCGGGGGCGCTCATCAAAGAAGCTGTAAGCAAATGCCCGGCTTCAGCGCCGAAATTGATATAAGCAGCCATCACACTGCCGGCTATGGTAGACATAAAAGTAACCATAATCGTAAAAAGCCGGGAATCATTCATTTTACCGATATATTCTTTGACCCCGGTGACAGTCTCGATGCCCATAAAAATCAGCAGCGAAGAAACAAAAGCTTCTATACCGGTGATTTTGAGAGTTTTGTAAAATACCCGGGCAAAGAGTTTGACGATCACCTGGATCACCCCGAGATAGACCAGGATGCCCATCAAAGCCGATACGAAAATGATCACGGGCAGCGCCTGGAAAGCTAAACCGGCACCGATATCCGGCGAGTCCACTAAACTGCCGAATAATAACTTAGCGCCCTGGTCGCTGTAACTCAATAACTTGACAAAAAATTGGTTGACTGCTTTAAAAATCACGATTCCTACCGGTGTTTTTAACATCAAAGCAGCAATTATAAATTGCAGCGCCAGCCCGGTAATCACGGTTTTGTAGGGGATTTTTTTGCGGTTATTGGATAAAAGATAAGCAATCATTAAAAAAAAGATAATGCCGATTATTCCTACAAAGCGATACATGTTCGTCCTCCTGGAAAACAAATTCGCGAATTAAAAAATCCATTTTATCACCCGCGGCAGAGAATGTCAAAAAGCACAGTCGGAACTGTAACTATTCAGTTCCGGTAAAATCTAAAACAGA
>JAGLSW010001194.1 GCA_023135565.1 Candidatus Aminicenantota bacterium
GAGGCTAAGAGGCCGGGTGCGCCGCACCCCCGCCGGTGACAACTCGTCAGCCTATAAATTTATTTATTGCGCTTGCTACTTGTTCGGGCGTGTCGATAGGCAGGAAATGAGCGCCCTTTTCGATAATCAGCAGTTTTGATTCTTTGATATCTTTTTCTAAGCGGTGCACATGGGAAATAGGGATATAGGGATCTTTTTTGCCCTGTATTACCAACGTTGGCACCGGGATATTTTTAATTATCCCGGGATAGTCTTTAAACATGATGTGGGGGCGGCCCCATCTTAAAACACGCAGCAAAGCGGCCCTGCCCGCTTTCCCGGTGAAACCGCCGGAGAATGCTTCCAGCAATTCGGGAGTGAAGCGGTTTTTGTTGACCAGCCCGCGGCGAATGCCGATTTTGAAGAGCAGGGAGCGCATGATAAAAACTGAAAATTCCCCTATCCAGGGCAGCCGCACCAATTTCACCAGGACGGGTTCCACAAAATCGGGGTATACGGGCGGGCTCATCAGCACTAATTTCCGCACGAATTGCGAATATTTCCCCATATAATCCACAGCCACCGAGGAGCCCAGGTCATGGGCTGCCAGGAAGAATTTATCTATGCCTACGTGCCTGCGCAGCTCATCCAACACATCCGCTCTATTTTTATGAGAAATAGGGCGGTTGCTTTTTTCGGATTGGCCGTAATCGTTCAGGTCGAAAGTCACCACCCGAAAATTTTTATTTAAGTGTGGCAGCACAGGCAGCCACAGTTCTTTGGCGGTAGGCAGTCCATGAACCAAAATCAGGGGCTGGTCGCCGGTTCCCGTGTCGGTGTAAGCGATCTCCCCGTGAGACGATTTAAAAAACTTAATGGTTTGTTCTTTTTTAGTCATACATATATTTTATTGTAAATCAAAAAAAATTTCAAGGGGTGCGGCGCAGCCATTTTTTGGGGACAGTCAATCATGATGCGGCCTCACCCGGAAACGAGTGAAATACCCCCATTCGCGTGGCGAGAGGTTAAGCAGTGGTGCTTTTCGACGAGCTAACACACCCCGTCACTTCGGGGCAAAAAACAAAAAAGCCCCTCAGTGCCACCCCTCTCCAGAGGGGAATTTTGGCTTTTCGATCATCAAACGCCCGTCTCTTTTGCTTTTTCTCTGTGCCCTCTGTACTACTTACGGGGAAAAATCTTGTTTTTTCACGAAGATTTTTTAAAATGAAACCAATGTTTCAGATGACTTATAGGTTGCGGATGCCATCCGCCTCTGTGGGTAATCTCATGGCAGGCTAAATATTATTCCTCGAGTTTAGCTGCCGCGGCTTCGATCAATTCTTTGAACCCGGTTTCGCTGTGTATCTCAACTGTCAGCGTATTCATATCCCTGAGAATATCGGTCAGCCGGGGCAAATATTCCCGGATACCGGCATAAAGGTCGATGTCTTCCCTGAAACCATCCAGGTATTCGGAGGAAACACTTTTCATTTTATTATCCAGGGCTTTTTTCTTTTCTTCCCAGTATTGAACATAATTAAGGCGATCCACTGGGTCGTATATTTTAGCATCCGCCAATACAAGCGGGAAGATACGGTCATAAAAGCCACCGCTCTTTGCTGTTTGCATTAACTCGAACATGCAGTTCATGGATTCCAGGTATTTATTGGAAATCACCACGATAACACATTTCCCGCGCCCGATTTGCTCCATAAATTCCTTGATGCGCCCTTTGAAACCTAAATCGCGTTTATCACGGGTGATAGTGATTCCTTTTTCTTTAAATGCAATGTCCAACCGGTTAGCGATCTCTTCACTCTCCCCGCCCCAGGCATAGGATATAAATATTTCCTTTACCGGTTGGGGTTCCCTTTTGGGTCTCGAATCCGCATGCCTGTGAAGCGGATCTTCGTTTTTTTCCAAATCAAGGTCTCTTGTTATGAAATCATCTAACAGGGGCAGTACCTCCACATCCTCGAAACTCTCGTCGCATTGTACCTGGAATTGTTTGTGGCGTAACCGTTTTTTTAACTTCTCCAACCTGTAATAATGCGGTTCTATGCTGTCTTTACATCGGGAACAATTGCAGGGGATCAACTTGTCTAATTTTATTCGTTTGAAGGAGTCGTTAATTTTATCTAATTCATAGGCTGCGATGGTCATCAACTCTTTTTTGTTTTGCCCCGATACGCGGATGACAATCTCCCGTTTCCCGTAATTTTCTATAACCTCGGCCTTTGCTTCCCCCTTTTGCAAAATAACCCCGCTTCTCCAGGCATATTTTTGTTCGGCGATAAATTCATGGGTTTCCACGATAAACCGGGAGAGTATTCCTTTGGGCATAAATTCGTATCGATAACGCATGATAAGGTTTTGCCGGTTTTCCCATGGATACTCCGGCGCATTGGCGCTGAGTAATTGGGGAGCGATATATCCGCCGCTGTTCCTGATCTTGTAGCATAGTTTGAAATTAATCATTAATTGCAGCAACTCATCCTGCATGCCGGCGTATTTTTCCTCGTTCCAGATTTTTTTTAGGTCCTCTCGTTTGAATTTGCCCAGGCTGCCGATGACCCCGGGATTGTCCAGCACTTTATAGACCGCGTCCGTGCCCCAGGTGGGGTTCAATATTACGGTCTTTTTTAACAGCGGATCATCCTGAAAATGCAGGCAGACGCCCAGGTCATGCAGGTAGCCGCTTAATTGCAGTTTATCTTCGAGCCTGTCGAAACCGTTTTTTTCGCAGATGCCCAGGAATTCACCCAGGTTGATGTAATTGCGGGTCTCGTTTTCCAGGCTTTCTCTCACCTTGACCCAGGTTTTGGGCAGTTCGACCCCGATGTGAGGCAGGTTGGAGATGTAAAGTTCGATTGCTTTTAAGATTTCGGGTAAACCCCGGTTGGTGGCCAGGTTGGCGGCCAGTGTCTCTTTGAGATTGGCAAATTGCCCGCGTAACTGGTTTTCATTGATCTGGCGGCAGCGGTCCTGTTTTTCATTTTTGATGATCAGCAGCGGCGAATTGTCGCTCAACATTTCCACTACGTTGAGCCAATAATAAAAATCCGTATCTTCTTTGCGGGTATCCGCAATTAGGGTATAGAGAGATCGTTTTGTCAGGAAAAATTGGTGCGTGGCATGATATATCTCCTGCCCACCGAAGTCCCAGATATTAACACGGAAGTTTTTATTTCCCTTAAAAGGAAATTCCCACCTGAAAACATCGATACCTTCGGTGGTGGGTTCATCCTCTGCCAGCACATAGTCTTTGTTTTCGATTTTTTTAGCCAGGGTAGTTTTGCCTGCCCCGCCTTCGCCTACGATAAGCAGTTTGGCCTCGTACAGGTGATCTTTTTCTTTTTCAAGTTGGCGGAAGTAATTCCTGATTCCTTCAAGATTTGTTTTTCCTTCCTTATCAAAAACAACTTCAGGCGGCGGAGTTTCGATGGGATTTTTTTCCAACCAGAGGGTCTCCAGGTTTTGTATTTTTGCAATGGCTTCGGGAACAGTGGTTAATTGATTGTAGCTTAAATGGAGCGAAGTTAGGTTTTGCATTTTTGCTATGGCTTCGGGAACAGTGGTTAATTGGTTGCCACTTAAATAGAGTTTCGTTAATTTTTGCATTTTTGCTATGGCTTCGGGAACAGTGGTGAATTTATTGAAGTTTAAATCGAGTCGCGTTAAGTTTTGCAGATTTGCTATGGTTTCGGGAACAGTGGTTAATTGATTATAGTATAAATTGAGCGAAGTTAGGTTTTGCAGTTTTGCTATGGCTTCGGGAACAGTGGTTAATTGATTGTTGCTTAAATCGAGATACGTCAAGTTTTGTAGATTTGCTATGGCTTCGGGAACAGTGGTGAATTTATTGCGGCTTAAATCGAGTTTCGTTAATTTTTGCAGTTTTGTTATGGTTTCGGGAACAGTGGTTAATTGATTGAAGCTTAAATCGAGTTTCGTTAAGTTTTGTAGTTTTGCTATAGCTTCGGGAACTGTGGTTAATTTATTGTGGCTTAAATCGAGTTTCGTTAATTTTTGCAGATTTGCTATGCCGTCAGGAACAGTGGTTAATTTATTGGAGTGCAATCTGAGTATCGTCAAGTTTTGGAGTTTTGTTATGGTTTCGGGAATAGTAGTGAATTGATTGAAGCCTAAAACGAGCGAAGTTAGGTTTTGCAGATTAGTTATGGCCTCGGGGACAGTGGTTAATTCATTGGCACGTAAATCGAGATACGTTAAATTTCGCATTTTTGCTATGGCTTCGGGAACAGTGGTTAATTTATTGTGCCCTAAATTCAACACTTCCAGGCGCTCCAAATCAAAAACTTCAGCGGGGATTTGGGTTAATCGTTCCTTTCCATAACTAGACTCACCGCTTAAATCCAATGTCTTCAGTTGTTTCTCTCCCGCTTCCTTTATTTTTTGTTTAATCTTTTTAAGGTATTCTTCGGATGGCATTGTAATACACCTCTATGTCTATGTCTCTTTTCTTATGAATCATAACCTTATTTTATAGGAAACAGGAATGAATATCAAGAGAGAGGAGCAGCGGGGAAATTAAAAAAAACCGGGGTTGTTTTTTTGAGCTTCTGGCTTGGAGCCTGTGATAATGCGAATTTTACCCGCCGCGCCCTAATGAGATACCGGGCTAAAAAGCCAATATACCGGCAAAATTTCGACTCATACCGGGTTGAAATCTTTATATACCGGCTTAAGATGGATGTATACCGGGTTAACTTCTCGATCTACCATCTTAACTTTGTGATCTACTGCCTAAACTTCATGCTATACGGGCTAAACTTCGTGCCATACGGCCTAAACTTCGTGATATACCATGTAAACTTGACCCTTTCCGAAAAAAACTCACCCCTTACGGCCCTAAAGCCAGCCCTTACGCAAGATATCTCATGCCTTACGGCTGTAAAGACTGCCCTTACGCGAAAAAAATCATTCATTACGCAAAAAAAAAGATGCAATACGTAAAAAAAAACATGCCTTACGTCTCAAACGCCCTCTTTACCAAAAAAAGAAGGCCCTCACGCGGCGCAGGGTCAAGCTTAAGGCGTATAGGGTGTCTTTTTTCGGTAAATGATGGTTTTTTTTACTGACAGGGCCGGTTTATCACGTAATGGAGTAATTTTTTTATGTAAATATAGGATTTTACATAAACAAGGCAGCTTCTTACATCCCCCCACAGCCTCCCCGCACAGCGATTCCCCGGCGGAGAAGCGAGGAGAAAAGCCTTCACATAGGTTTTTTTGTTAATCCGAGATATTTTTTAATATGGTTGGCAAGTTTATCTTCAATCTCAGTATGACGGGGAACCGGTTGTTTTAACCTGTGCCGGGATTCAAATATATATCGTGGCGACCGCCATGACGATGAAGCACACATCCACATTTTATCAGGTATTTGACCAGTTCCTTTCTTTTCATACAGCGATTTCTTTTACTCTATAATTTTGAGGTACATCGTCCATGGTCATCAAAAAATAAGCATCTTTAATATTTAATTCCAATTCCTCCAAGGTTAATCCCTGGGTCATTATATCGGGATGTTCGAGTAGTTTTCCCAGCCAGAACTTCTCTTCTTTCCAGTATATCATGGTCATGGCCCGGTTTATGCTTTTTTTTGTTATATCCTTTTCGCTCATTCTTACATCCTTTTATATTATTATCCTAAACATGTAAAACATACAGCCGATTACTTCCATGTAACGGCATATATTAATATAATCTTTTTTAGTCTTTGTGTCAACCATTCGGCGACATAAAAACACACTGCTGTTGACAAAGTAGTACAGGAAATGTTATAAAACAATGGGAATTAAAATGAAAAAAAATCTATTCTTTATCGAAACGAATGGCCGCGGGCTGAATGCCGGATGCCGGGATACCGAGTGCTGCTATGCCCGGTAAGTTTACTGTTCTTCCTGTAGAGAAGCTCTTCGATTGGGCGCTGCGTGAGTATGAAACCCACGGTTCTATTTTCGGGATTCACAAAGAACTCTTTTTTACGCCCTCGGAAGAGGACGTTTTCCGCATGTGGCGATACGGCCGCTTATTGGAGACTCCTTTAGGGGTCGCCGCCGGGCCGCATACCCAGTTGGCGCAGAATATTATTTCCGCCTGGCTGGTAGGGGCGCGCTATATCGAGTTAAAAACCGTACAAACCTTAGATGAAATCGAAGTCACCAAACCCTGCATCAACATGGCAGACGAAGGCTATAACTGCGAATGGTCGCAGGAACTACGATTGAATGAATCTTTCGATCAATACTTGAACGCCTTTATTTTGATTCATTATTTAAGGGAGAAATTGGGGTTCCGGGAAGACAAAAACCGGGAACCGGGTTTTATTTTTAATATGAGCGTAGGATACGACATGAAGGGCGTCTTGAACAAGAACATGCAGGCTTTCTTAGACAAGATGGAAAACTGCGCCGCGGAAAAAGAAGAGAAATTAGCAAAACTGGCAAAGATCGATCCGGCAGTAAAAGAGCTCATCATACCGGACAGGATTTCCGATAATGTGACGCTGTCTACCATGCACGGCTGCCCGGCGGAGGAGATCGAAGATATTGCCCGTTACTTGTTGGAAGAGCGGGGTTATCACACTACCATCAAGTTGAATCCCACACTGTTGGGCAAAAAAAAATTAAGAGAAATTTTAAATAAAAAGTTAGGTTATGATATTCACGTGCCGGACGAGGCGTTTGCTCATGACTTGAAGTACGAAGCCGCTGTAAAGATTATCGAAAATCTATCCGGCATCAGCCCAAAGCAGCCCTCTTCTTCCCACACTGCAGAATCAACAAAAGTTTTTCGGGGGGTCAAGGGGGG
>JAGLSW010001195.1 GCA_023135565.1 Candidatus Aminicenantota bacterium
TTTCGTTTTCATCGTTTTTATTTATAATAGAGCATACCCTTTTTTCAACATCATTTTCTATTTTGTAATGATTCGCAATGAAGTACTGTTTGTCTATCATGGTAATCGCTGAGTAATGTTTTTTAAATCTTTTTTCGGAGATATAATTCCCGTCCAGGTCATATTCGATTATTTTGTTTGCTGAACCCACCATAATGCTATCGCCTACATATTGTAAAAAATGTAATGACCGTAATTCACCCGGTCCTTCACCTTTGCTTAGAAATTTTTTTAAATAGCTCCCATCTTTCGCAAATTTATAGACCGCAATTTCCGGGTAATTGTTGCTGATATAAATACTACCATTTTTATCTTTCATAAAAAGATTGAATATAGGTTGTTTTTCTTCATCGACTGTGAGTGAATCGATTGTTAAAGTTTTCTCAACTTTTAGTGTAACAGTACCTTTTAATGGTTCATTCGGGCACACAACTACTTTTTCATCCGTTTTTTTTCCGTTATTACATGCCGATGTTAAAATGATAAATGCGATCAACAAAATTAATATTTTTTTCATTCTTCCTCCTGTTTATGAATTTTGATTTTAGGCGAGACGAGTATTATATATCTTTTTTTGGGGAATGTCAAGAAAATCAAAAAAGTGGCGATTATAAAAAATTCAGCGCTTAACGCTGTTGACTTTTTTGACAATCTATGATAGCTTCTTCTCTAAATATGATTCACGCCATTAGACCAAAAAGGAGATTAGTATGAAAGATGAAGCAAAAGAGAAAAAAAAAAGAGTCTTTGCAAGGCTAATTGCACACGAACTTAAAAATTTAAAATCTTTTCCGGGTGGAGGCAGCACAGGTATTGCAACCGATGCCCCTCCAGGCGGCTCAAAGGATTTTTCAAACTTATGGTGGGATAATGATGATCCTCCTCCAATATAAGGACTTGGCACATTCTATATCATCAAAATTTTATATTTTTAATGCAATGCGCTATTAATGAACGAGAGAATTCTAATCATAAGCACAGTTGACGACTTCCATGCTTATGCCGTTGCGAAAGCTTTAGAAAAAAAAGGTACTCAACCAATATTCTGGCATACTTCCGATTTCCCTGCACAGGGAACCGAATCAATACAATACAGCGTCGGGAAACGTGATATCGTAATTAATGATTCAGAAATTCAAATGATTAATCCTTCGTTCTCTACTATCTGGCGGCGCAGACCGAATTCTACGATAAATAACAAAATCCTACATCCCGCTGACCAGAGGTATGCCCAATATCAATGCCGGGGCTTTAGGAACTCGATATATGACATATTGTCGCCTTCCGCATTCTGGGTTAATCCACGGGAAAGAGCTACCCAGGCCACTTCTAAAATTATTCAGCATGAGGCTGCTGTGTCCGTTGGATTAAAAACACCTGCTACATTGTATTCCAATGATCCGGAGCGGATTCGAGAATTTATCCGCGCCAATAATGGAACAGCCGCCTTTAAGCCACTTGTGCCGGCTTTTTGGCATATTGATGACTACGCTTATATGAACTATACGACGTTTATCGGAGAAAAAGATCTTATCGAAGATGATATTTTGCGGCAAACCCCGGCAATATACCAGGAACCAGTGCCAAAGTCGTATGAATTAAGAATAACCATGATGGGTAAACGGGCATTCGGCGCTAAAATTTTATCTCAACAAACAAAATCGGGGAAAACTGATTGGAGATGCAGTTACGACGAACTTCAGATAGAACATTGGGACGTGCCGGATAACTTATCTGAACTTTGTTCTAATCTTTTACAAAAACTGGGCTTAGTATTCGGCTGCTTTGATTTTATCGTAACACCGGAGAATGAATGGATTTTTCTCGAAGTTAATCAAATGGGACAATTCTTATTCGTGGAGGATCGCACAAAGTTTCCCTTATTAGATGCTTTTGCGGAGTTTTTAATCCAGGGCAAAGTTGATTTTAAATGGGATAAAGCCACTGCTTCGCTAAAATATCATGATATAATACCGGAAGCCGAAGAAATGGCAAAAAAAGCCTTAGAAAAACACGCGATTGATAAATATAAGGATGAATCCAGAAAAGACGAGGAACAGATCAGATAAGAAGTGTGACATCGGAAGCGGGCCATAAAAGACTGTCTGTACGAAACTGTTTCCCTGTAAAGGCCCATCAATAAAGGATTTATGATCAACGACAACCAGGACTCCCTCCTGGCGACAACTAGAATTTCCGGTCAACGACAATTAAAAGTTGTCAAAAAGGTGCGCACGCACACAATCGCAACCCTTCGGGTGCGCAAAAAAACTCCTCGATTTTTGTAAACTCCCGTCAATCAACGGTTTTCGGGTTTTTTTGTTTGTTTCAAAAACAATATTTCCTGCAATACCTTTTCCTGGAAATGCTTTATTATAGAAAAAAAAAGGGGACAGGCTGAAAGCGCCGATTAAAATCGGCATGAGGTAGAGAATGCAAGTTTCTTATAACGGATGTTCCTCGGAAAAA
>JAGLSW010001196.1 GCA_023135565.1 Candidatus Aminicenantota bacterium
AAAAGATGCCGGCGGCGGCTCTCCGAGGGCCAGGGGGAGGCTCCCCCTGGACCCCCATTATTGCTTCGCAAAACACACCAAGCCTTGAGGCAACAGTATTGGGCGGCCCTGCCGGGGGCTAAACTTTTGAAAAAGTTTAATCAAAACTTTTGTTAATTTAGAATCAAAAACACTTCCTGGCGCGAGTGGGGCTTATTGGCTGGGGACGCCGCCCACCTGTCGGCGGTACTGCTCGACCGCTTCCCAATTCCCAAAATCCCGGTAAGAATCCAATATCACCGCACCGGCAGGATAAAAAGACTGCTCCCGAAAAGATACGGGCCGGTGAAAAACAGAACTATCCAAAAAACCGTAAAGAGACTCCGCCGCCCCTTCCCTAAAAGCAAAACACCCCCAGTAACCATTGTACAACTCGAAAGAATCTTTCGGCTTGTCCTGGAACGCCGTAACAAGACCATCCTCTATCCTTAATGCGCCTAAGTTTTTCAATATCCCCGGCTCACTACACTCCACACAGCCGAATACCACCTCATGCCGCTCCAATGCCGCGGCCATCAAATCCACTAACGTAAAACCGCTGCCATCCTCGCAAATAGGCATGTCCGCCAACCGGCCCCGTCCCACATTTAATAGGGAATCGGGCAGCAGCACCAAATTCGCCCCGGAAAACAACCCCCTGGCAGAATAAACCGATCCCGGCCACTCCCGCAAAGAGTCGTCGAACATCACCGCCTCAACCTCCACCCCGGGAAGTTGGAGACGCACGTGTTCCGCCACCTCCTTTTTATGCGGACGAATAACGACTACCACTTTGACATCAACCCGGCCCAGCGCCGCCCGGATATGGCTTATCGAAAAATCGATTAGACGGGTAGTGTCGCTAATTTTAAAAAGTTCTTTGGGGGTTGTTAGTCCCAATCGCCTGCCGCATCCCGCGCAAGGCAAAATTACAGTCAACTCCACATTTAAACAAATGCTGCCGGTACACCTTCCGAGGAAAGAGTCTCGACAAACTGATGGTAATGGTCGGGAGGCTCTTCCAGCAGCAAACCTAATTCTTTGCAATCCTGGAAAGAGAACTTATCTCTCCTGCACCAGCGGACGATCCCCTTTAACTTAAAAGAGTAACCGTTAACCTTAAATGCTACGTTAACGTTCGTGTTTTTGGGAATCGAATTCGCCATCAATTTCACTCTGACGCCTTCTTTAGAAACGTTCTCGAGAAGACCCTGCCGATCGTTGACTTCAACCGCCATTTTTGTTTTAAATCTCGGATGTTTTCTTTGGTCCATGATTCACCTGTTCCCGGTTAATAATTAATAATTTAACTTTTTCAAGACTACGCTCGAAAAATACCCCCTCCTTCCGGCGGGAGCATAATATGTTAAACATGTCTTTTTATTACGCATTCAAAGCGTTCAACAATGCAGTTTACTTTTTAAGAGTAGACAATAAAAGCTGCCCGTTCCCCTGTGGGGGAGAAAATAAAAAGCCTTATCATACCTCGCTGCATGCGTATGGGTAAATAATATAGTATCAAAACCGTAATTTTTCAACTAAAATTTAAAAAAAAAAGGGCACGGCAAGCCGCGCCCTCAAACTTCTAACAACACAATGTGTCCAGATAACTCAGAAGTACTTCCGCATAAGCTCCTCTGCTTTTCTCTTCCCTGCTTCAGTGAATACCACCGATTTCGACTTACGGTGCTGGGTGATGAGCTGCCTATGCTCGAAATCATTCAATATCTCAAAAGGATACCCTTTCCAGGAACGGAAAAGTTTCTGCCCCGGCTGCTTGCGGGAATCTTCTTCCCAGCCCGATAAGTAAAGTACCAGCAAGTTGAGATCTTTTAATCTTTCATCCATTTGTTTCCTCCTTTGATCCGGTAAAAAAGGTAAGGGCAGACAAAATGCCTGCCCTTACCTTAGGTTCACACTGCGATCAAATTCTTCAGTTTTTCGAACGTTTTTTCACCGATTCCTTTGACTTTCATGATGTCCGCGGGCTTTTTGAATTTCCCGTGCTTCGTCCTGAAGTCGATGATGCGCTGGGAAATCTTCGGACCTACCCGGGGCAGCTCCATCAACGAAACGGAGTCGGCAGTGTTGATGTTGATCAACTTAGACGATCCTTGAGCCTTAACCGGACCATTCTGGGCCGGGTACGCATCCACACTAAAAACTACACAAACTGACAATACAACCAAAACTGTAACTAATTTTTTAAAAACTATCATTTGTTACCTCCGCCATAAAGCCTATCAATTTTGCTGCCAACATTGCCGTCAAAAAAAAATCAGCACCAAAACACCGGTAGATAAAGGCTTTTGGCAAATTTAGTAAAAATCCGCCGCCGGCATTAAGTAAACTATAGTATACTTATTTTGCGCTATTTGTAAAGTATTATTTACAATAAAAATTTTGCGGGGTTTCTTTTTCCTTTA
This sequence comes from Candidatus Aminicenantota bacterium, assembly GCA_023135565.1. GTDB lineage: Bacteria > Acidobacteriota > Aminicenantia > UBA2199 > UBA2199 > JAGLQA01. The sequence continues at coordinate 2,445 of JAGLSW010001196.1, forward strand.
TTATCAAGCATATACGCAAAAACAAAGACCTGGCACAAAAAATGATTACATATTACCGAGGTCAAAAAATGAAACACGAAGAAGACTTAGAAATAGTATTAGCAAGTAAAAAGGGTTTTACCTTAATCGAGGTATTAATCTCCCTAATGTTAGTCGCCCTGGCGTTAATATCTACTGCCAGGACGATTATTTTTGCCATGGAGGAGTACAGGAAGTCGGTGCTCAGGTTTAGCATGATGCAGGCCCTGCAGGATCACAAGGACACGTTAACCGGCAAACCTTTCGATTCCGGCGATCTTGCCGCCGGCAGTTATGAGAAGAAAGAGGGCAAGTTCGAACTTACCTGGGTTATCCAAAGCCTGTCGGCAGACTTGAAAAAAATCGGACTTTCTATTTCCTACAGCATATTTAGTAAAAAGATCTATTTTTATAAATCAAAATTTATCAACAATCAAGGAGAAAAAAAATGATTAAAGGATTTAGTTTAATCGAAGTTTTTGTTACCCTGTCTTTAAGTTTAGTGATTTTGTCTATCGTTTTATACAGCGTGGCGGAATCCACTAAGTACTCGAAGAAAATAACCGGCAATCAACAGGTAATGGAATCCATATTCCATACCATCGACAGCCTGAGATCGGACCTCACCAAATGCGGCATGAGACTGCAAGAAGCAAGCAAACATTTCGATATTTCGTTATTTGAGAATTCCGGCTCCAGTTTCAAACTGGTTTACGGGCTGCAGAGCGAAGCCCTGAAGGCTGAGGCGTATAAAGGCGAAACCACCGTCTCCATCGACAGGAATGATTATTTCAAGAAAAGGAAAACCGTACTTATTTATAACATCGAAAACAAGACCTTTGAATTTAACGAAATCGAAGAGATCGACGGCGATACCTTAGTGCTGGCTTTAGCTTTACAAAACGACTACCCGGAGAAATCCTGCATCGTGGTGCTGAAGCGGGTAGAGTACAAACTATACGACAAAGAGAATGTGTTGAAAAGGAAGTTGGACCGGGGTTATTTCCAGCCCATCGTAGAGAATGTCAGCGATTTTTCCGTTACTTTTTTCCCCGACGCCAATTCCGTGCTTTACCGGGTTGAAGTGAACGAGCGCGAGCAGATCAGGGGATATATTTTTTTAACCAACATGGTGCAGAAATGAATAACCGGGGCAGTATAATAGTGGCGTTTATATTTGTTATTTTGATATCTTTTATCGGTATCAGTTTGCTCACTTTTTCCCATACTCACAACAAAATCGCCGGCGCCAGGGCGAGGAAGATTCTATCTACCGGGAAAATCCTCCAGGATTTGGTTTACTACCTGCACCAATGCCGGGAGAGAATCTTTGCCGAAAACATTTCGGCTTCGGATCAGCCTGAGACAGAAATCTTTAACAGCGATTTTTTTCCGGACCTAAATATCGATGGCACGGAGATCGGCAATTGTATCGCCTACGAAGAAACGCAGCGGCAAACTCACAAAAAAGTAAGAATCATCAACCTAATAGAAGCAGCGTCGCAGCGGAATAATTACGGTTACCGGTCGGCGGTAAACATCGACGTGCTCAGCGGGGAAATCCCCGTAGATGAGTTTCCTGTTTTGATCGAGAAAAAAATCGACGTCCCTGTGGAAACTTATTTAGAAGAGAAAAAAATCAAAAACAAATCCGATAAAAAAGTAGTGGTGGAAGAGACCGGCGCCAAAATAGACAGCCCGCGTTTCTTATCGGACGCCTTCCAGGTGCCGCTGCCCGGGGAGTTGAACTGGGAAGTGATAAGGGAAAAATTAGGTCTCGAAACAGTGGAGGCTCCTATAGAGGACGGGATTCACCTGCTGCTTGTGGACGACCGGGTGGATTTGATTTTTATCCAGGGAGACGTAGAGCGGATTGTTTTTTCCGCCCGGGAAGATGTGCAGGAAATCCTTTTTATAAAAGAAGGAACCTATTATGAAATCAGTTACCGGCCCGGGGAATATTTTTTTCAATGCTGGGACAGCGGAGTCCCCGAATATTGTCTTTTCAAAGAGGTGATCTTGGTGAACGGGGACGCCTGGTCTATCGAACAGGGCCTGGAAACGGCTTTCCACGGGACCGCCGCGATCAGGCTTTTTGTTTCCCATTTTGCGGTTATCACATCGAACTTAGAAAGCGATAATTTCGGCTCCGGCACCAACATGGTTCAGTTTATGTTGTTTAACGGGGGCCAGGGGCTGCCCGGCCACGAAGGCATCGAATCCGGGATAGTAATCGACGCCGCCGGTGAAGAAACAAAAATCGAAGCCGCGCTAATCAGCAAGGGGAAAATCACCAATCACAGCGATAAACTTAATCTTTCCGGTTCTTTGTATGCCGCTGACGTAGAGAACCTGGGGGAGATAGAGGTGACTCACGCCAAAGCGAAAGTTGATATGAGTCCATATTTTGTAAGTGGAAATTACAGGTATATCAGTAATTTTTTTATCGATTTTATCGAGGAGGTCTACGATGAAAAATAGCAATAACAACAAAATCACGAAAAACAACAAAGCGGGCGCAAAAGGTTTTACAGTTATCGAATTATTGGTATCTGTTTCTATTTTTGCCCTGATTATTGCCCTGGGAGTACCCGGGTTTAAAGCTTTTTTTAAGAAAGTAGAGCTAACCAATGCGCTGCGGACTGTGACTTCCGCCATCAGTTCCGCCCGTTACAAAGCTGTGGAAGATAACCGCAGCGTTAAAATGTGTTTGGAGAACAACAAGCTTGTCTTGAAAGAGAAGCAGGATGGCGATTGGGAGTCTATTAAGGATTTTGATCCCGGCGAGGAGATCGAGCTTTCGATGAATTCAGCGCCCATTTTTTATCCTGAAGGGTATATTGTGCCCTTGTGTTCGATATTGGTTAGCGGTGAAAGCGCCGATTACAAAATCACCATCTCCTTTGCCGGCAGGGTCAAAGTTGTACAACTCTGAGAGGAGGAGTTCGTCGAGTGAGTTTTTAGGTAGGGCCGGGGCTGCTGAAAGCCGCTGGCCCCCGGGAGGTGAAAAATGAAAAAAAATGATAAAACAAAATTAGAAAATCTTAAATTATATCAAGATGTCGCGCAATTTAGTAAAAAAGTAACCGCCTTAGCGGCAAAGCTGCCGCCGTCGGAACAGGATGTCCTTGCCCTGCGTTTACGTGCAGGGACGGCAGCCGCAGCCGGTTTTATTGTGCGAGGTTTTCGCTGCCGGTATTTTCATGAAGAAATGGGGGCGACTCAGAGGGTGCCCGCGCCGCGGGCTTGTTCTTTTAGCAAACTGCTGCTGAGTATGGGCAAGCAGACCATCGAATCGTTGGAGAAGGTTATTGTCGATTTGAATGCCTGTTTTGCCGCCGGTTACAGCGGCAGGCAGGAGACCATAAATCTGAAATTAGAAGCTTATGCTTTGATAAGCCATATCAACCGTTATCTTTCTTATTGCAGCCGCTGCTTGCATAGTAGTTCTTGATGATGCGAGCCTCGCCCGGAGACGATGAAATAACCTCCGGCAGGGGCAGCGGGTGAGCGCTTTTGCTTTTAAATAATCAGAAGTTTTGATCAAACTTTTTCAAAAG
>JAGLSW010001197.1 GCA_023135565.1 Candidatus Aminicenantota bacterium
TGCGCACGGGGTTTAGAATCAAAAGAGCTGCCTGGCGCGGAGCGGCTAATTGCCCCCCACGGATGTAAATATAAGGAGTAATTATGAGTATAAAATATGCGGAAGCCGGTAATAGAGGCTCAAGAGTTCGTTCCGATTGTTGGATCGGGCTCCGGTTGACCGGCAGCAGCGGAATTAAATTAAATTTTAAAAGTAAAGTAGACGTATTGTACGGTGAATCCACCAGGGAGTTGATTCGCGACATATTAAAATTCTATGCGATCGAAAATGCCGAAGTAGAAGTTGAAGATGCCGGGGCCGTGCCTTATGTGATGATGGCCCGGGTGGAAACCGCGCTCAGGCGCCTAAAATTGGACAAGGGCAAAAGGTATCTACCCGACCGGCAGTACCCTGTGGAGTCATCTACTCGGGAAAGGTTTCGCCGTTCGCGGCTTTACCTGCCCGGAGACCAGCCTAAATTGTCTATGAACGCAGCCATTCACAAACCTGACGGCATGATTTTAGATTTAGAAGACTCGGTAGCTCCGGCGAATAAAGACGCGGCCCGGATACTGGTCAGGAATGCCCTGAGAAGCATAGATTTTATGGGTGCCGAGAGGATGGTGCGCATCAATCAACTGCCTTTAGGGTTCGCCGACTTAGAAGAGATCGTGCCTCAAAAGCCGCACCTGCTTTTGATACCCAAAGTAGAGACCGCGGAGCAGGTGCAGGAAATAGAAAAGAAAGTAAACGAAATACTTGCCGCGCAAAAAAACGACAAAACTAAACAAAAGTTTTTTGGGGGTCCAGGGGGCGATTTTTCAAAAAAGCCCCCTGGCCGCCGGAGGCAAGAAGAAGATTTATTTTTCATGCCTATAATCGAAAGCGGTTTAGGAGTGATCAACGCCTATTCCATAGCCAAAGCCTCGCCGCGCAATGTGGCCTTAGCCATCGGTCTCGAGGACTACACCGCCGACCTCGGCGTCCAGCGCACCAACGAAGGCAGGGAGAGTTTTTTTGCCCGTTCTATGTTGGTCAATGCAGCCAGGGCAGCCGGGATCCAGGCCATAGATACGGTATTCTCCGACGTCAACGACATGGACGCCTTAAGAGAGAGCGTACTGGAAGCGAAGTCATTAGGTTTCGACGGCAAAGGCGCTATCCACCCGCGGCAGATTCCCGTCATCCACGAAGCCTTTGCCCCGGCTGAAAAGGAAATCGAAAAAGCCGAAAAAATAGTCCTGGCTTTCGAAGAAGCCGAGAAAAAAGGTTTGGGCGTGGTTTCTTTAGGCAGCAAAATGATCGACCCGCCGGTAGTGAAGCGGGCCTTAAAAACCATAAACATGGCAGTAAGAGAGGGCATACTACCGGAGAACTGGAGGACAGAAAATGAGTAAAGCGAAAATCGAAATAAATGCAGCCGGCCGGGAAGTTTTAACTGAAATTAACGGCAAGCAGCAGGTGCCTTTTAAAGGAGTAGGGCAGTATAAACCCACAGGCAGGAAAGCCGCCCCCCCCATCCGTTCCTGCAGCGACTACCCGGAAGATGGCGACAAGCGCGCAGCGACTATCAAAGAAGCATTAAAAAAATGCGGACTCAAAGACGGCATGACCATCTCCACGCACCACCATTTGCGCAACGGCGACTATATTCCCAACATGGTATTCGCCGCCGCCGCCGAATTAGGAGTAAAAGATTTAAGGTGGTTTCCCAGCGCCTCTTTTCCCATCCACGCGCCGGTAGTAGATCATTTAGAAAGCGGAGTGGTTCATCATATCGAAGGCAGCATGAACGGCCCCTTAGGAGATTATTGTTCCCGGGGCAAGATGCGCGGCACAGCCGTGCTCCGTTCCCACGGCGGCCGTTACCAGGCCGTACAGGACGGCGAGGTGCATATAGACATTGCCGTCATCTCAGCCCCCTGCGCCGACCCCTTCGGCAATGCCAACGGGCTAAGAGGCCCCGCAGCCTGCGGGCTGTTGGGTTTTGCCCTGGCCGATTCGCAGTATGCCGACCGTGTGATCGTGGTAACGGACCATGTCGAACCCTTTCCCTGCATACCCTGGCAAATCCAGGGCAACAACGTGGACGTAGTAGTGGAAATCGACTCTATCGGCGACCCGGCAAAAATAATCTCCGGCACCACCCGGCTTACCAAAAGCCCGGACAGGCTGCTGATTGCCGAAACAGCGGTACAATTTGCTTTAGAAGCAGGTATCGTAAAGGACGGTTTTTCTTTCCAGGCCGGGGCCGGCGGCACATCTTTAGCATTTGCCGTTTTTTTACGGCAAGTCATGGAGAAGCACAACATCAAAGCCCGCTTTGTCAGGGGCGGTTCTACGAAGTACCTGACCGATATGTTGGAAGCCGGATTAACCGATTTTATCCTCGACGGCCAGACCTTCGATTTGGATGGCGTTCGTTCCATGCGTGAGAACCCCGCCCACCAGGACACCAGCCCTTTTACCAGCTACAATTATCACGGCAAAGGTAATTTTGCCTCCATGATAGATGCAGTGGTATTGGGAGCCACTGAAGTAGACTTAGATTTTAACGCCAATGTAGTGACTCATTCCGACGGCCGTCTTTTGCACGGCATCGGCGGCTGGCAGAACTGCTTGTTCGGGAAAACCGTCATCATGCCCATCCCCCTTCTCCGGGATCGGATCCCCGTTATCGTAGACAAAGTGACCACCCTCTGCGGTCCCGGTGAATTGATAGACGTCATCGTCACCGAAAGAGGCATTGCCGTCAACCCCCGCCGTAAGGATTTGTTAAAAGCCTTATCCGGCAGTAAACTGCCCCTCAGGACTATCAAAGAATTAAAAGATGAAGCAGAGAAAATCTGCGGCGGTGTTCCGGCGAAGCCGAATTTTGGAGAAAAGGTGATTGCCGCCATTAAGTGGGTAGACGGCACAGTGATAGACTGCGTGAAACAGGTAGGATAGAGGGGAGCTCAAGAAGAGATCAGGAGGTGCTTTTAGGTCTCAGGATGATCTCAAGAGAGCTCAGGTTGAGGATGAACTCAAGAGAGCTCAGGTTAAGGAAGCCGGCTCGTGAACTTTAGGAGTCTGAGCACTCGTGAGGTCTAAGGGGTTGAGTTCTTCCTGAGAGTTTTCGATCTCCTACTCAACCTGAGATATCTCGATCTCCTCCTGAGCCCTCTTGAGGCCCTCCTGATCCCCCTCTCGATCTCCTCCTGAGTTCTCCCGATCTCCTCCTGATCTAAAAAGTTTCCAGAAAATTTAGAATTTTATTGAAATTTCCACTCTTTTCGATTAAAATTAATATTAAAAAAAAAATTGCACACATTCGAGGACAACATGGTCAGAGAAAAAGACGACGAAATAAAGCCCAGTGAAGAAGTAACCCAGAAAATCGATATTGAAAAAATCCGAAAAAAATTAGAGGAAATAACCTTTGAAGAAGGAGAAAAAATCCCCGAAGGCTTAAAGAGCCAATGTAATAGAAACGCTTACGGCGGTTTCAGTCTGAATTACAATAACTTTATTTATGTGTTGGATGCGGATTACCGGGTTGAAATGAGGAGAGCCGACACGGCCGGGGATTTTATTTTAGATGCGGAAGAGCAGGTGACACCGGCCCCTGCCGCGCCAAAAAAAAACGCACCGGCTGCACCTGCACCGCGGCCGGGAGGTTTATTGCAAAAAGGCGACCTGCTGCCCGAGCACCTGAGGGGCCGCTGCGAAGTAGACTTAGGTTCAGGCGGGTACCGTATCCGGATAGGTTCTTCTATTTATGTCCTCGATGAGAAGTATCACGTGGTTGTAAAAATGACTCAAACCCCTGATGCAATCGATGACGCTCCACCCGGAGGCAGCGGGGCAAGCGCGGGGAAAAAAGAAGCCCCGAAACAGGATACCGGGCATCCACCGGAAAAAATAGTCGCTTCTGTCCTTAAGAAATTTGAAATTTCGTTAAAAGCCGATAACATAAGTGCCGATCTATTTATCGAGCAAACCATGGGCCGGGAGAATATCCCGGTGCTGGTTATGGTATACCAGGGTAACTTGACCGGACTGAACGCGGATACCCAGGCTGCCGCAAAAGAGAGGAAACCGACAAAATTAAAAAAGGGAGGCATCTCGCTGCTTAAAGCAGCTTTAGTTCATGAACTTTACATGAAATCCACCTCCCGGGCCAGGGGAGAGAATATGAAAGAGTTTTTGACACATATTATTTCTCCCTGGAAAAAGGGCGCTCCTTTAACCAATACCGAGGAGGATCTTTCCTCCGCGGAACAGGGGAATCTGCTCAGTCTTGTAGGCAGGCGGGGGGGAGTCTATAGAGACATCGGCAGTGTGCTGCAGCGCGTTTACGGTGAAATGAAAGATTCGATATTTAGCAAGTACCGGCAGGGTCAACAGCAGGGAAAGACATTATTTAAAGCTTTTTTGATCGACAGGCTTTATGAAATAACATCGCGGCCCGAGAAGAGTAACGGTGTATCGTTGATCAGCCTGATCCGGGATATTATGGATTTCCAGGGGTAGAGTTAGCTTACTTATTTGCGAACTTGCCGGGATTGTATAAGACTGCCGGTACGCACAGCCAATGCTCGCGAATGCCCGTTTGCTGAAGGCTGGATGCCGAAAGCTGAAGGCTGTAAGTGTTCAGTTTTTCCATAACTGAACACTTACATATTAATAAGTTGAAAAAAGATCGCGAATACTATATAATGGCCCTGAGACGCAATGAGAAACAAAAAAGTAAAACGGATTCCTTATGGTCTGGCTAATTATGATCGGCTGGTGCAGCAAAATTGTTACTACGTAGATAAAACCCAATACTTAGGAGCATTGGAAGAAGCGGGGAATTATTTATTTTTTATCCGGCCCCGGCGTTTCGGCAAATCGTTGTTTCTTTCAGTCATGGAAGCCTACTATGATGTCTTTTACAAGGACAGGTTCGAGGAGTTGTTTAAAGGAACCGGGATATATAAAAAGCCCACGGAAGAAAGAAGCTCTTATTTGGTGCTAAAGTTTAACTTTTCTATGGTTGATTCGGACGTAGATAACGTGGAAACTTCTTTTTTAGAGCAAATCCAGGGCACTGCATTGTCCTTCATACGAAAATATTCCGATCATTTATTAGAAGATAAAGACTATTTCGTCAGGACTATAGAGAAGAGTAGGTCTGCTTCCGATATTTTGTCGAAGCTGGTTCGTTTATGTAGGGATTCCCGGCAGCGTTTGTATGTTCTTATCGACGAGTACGATAATTTTGCCAATACCATACTTTCTACTACCGGGAAGGGAGCCTATAAAAAATTGACCCACGGAGCAGGTTTTTTCCGGTCATTTTTTAGTGTATTAAAAGGAGGGACCGACGGCACGGATGCGCCTTTTTCCAGGTTGTTTTTAACCGGGGTTTCTCCTGTTACCTTAGACGATGTGACCAGCGGGTTTAATATCGGTAAGAATATTTCTTTAGAACCACAGTTTAACCATATGTTGGGTTTTACTCGTGACGATGTATATGGAATGATCGAATATTACCGGGCAAATGGATTAATCTCACATCCCACTCCCGACTTACTGGAATTAATGACCGGCTGGTACGGCAATTATCTTTTCACTAAGAGGGGGCTGCGTCCCCAGCCTAAAAAGGGCGCTGCGAATGCCGAAGATGTGCGGAAAAAAGATGATCTAAGAGTGTTTAATTCCGATATGGTATTGTATTTTCTCGATAATTACATGCCGGGCAGGGAACTGCCGGATGATTTAATCGACCGCAATGTGAGGATCGACTATGGAAAACTCAGGCATCTTATAACCGTGGATAAAGGTGCGGGAAAGACTATTAACGGCAATTTTAACCGTTTAAAAGAGATCATTGAGAATGGAGAGACCTCTGCCCGGCTGGTAAAAGCCTTTCCTTTAGAAGAATTGTTAGACGTAGATAATTTTGTCTCACTTTTGTTTTACCTGGGTTTGTTAACCATCGACAGTGTAAGAAAGGATAAGGTACTACTGCGGATTCCCAATGAAACGGTGAGACGATTATATTATGATTATATAAAGAAGGGTTACGGGGAAACCGGTGTCTTTGACCTGGACCTGTCTAAATATTCCGATTTAATGACCGATATGGCATATGACGGTAAATGGCAGCCTTTATTTGAATTTATAACCGGGCGTATGCGGGAGAGTATGAGTTTGCGGGATTTGATTACCGGTGAGAAATCGATCCAGGCATTTTTGAATGTTTATTTAGGGCTAAGCAGCCTGTATATCATTCATGCGGAGAAAGAGTTTAATAAGGGCTATGCGGATATAGTGATGGAGCCTTTTTTAGCCCGCTATGAAGGAATCGGTTACTCTTATTTGTTGGAGATAAAGTATCTGCGGAGAGAGCGGGAGAATTTAAAAGAAAACGCGCTGCTGCGGCAATTAATAGCCGGGGCTGAGGAGCAGGCGAGAAGTTACAGCATGGACGAAAAATTATTAAAAAAAATAGATGGCACGAAGTTAATTAAATTAGTATTAATTTTTGCCGGTCATGAACTGCTTTACATAGGGGAAGCAGTTTAGCGCAGGTGGCAAACTTGACCGGCCGGGGGGCTGCCGGTTCCGGGAACTAAAGATGAAACTCGAGGCCGAAACATAACGCGGAAGATAGATAGTCCCACTCGCCGTCGCCATAGTATTCATCCCAGTAGTAATCATAGGAACCACCATAAGACTCACCGCTCCAGCGTATTTCACCGCGCAGCAAAATATCCCGGGAGATGGGAATTTTCATACCGAACCTCATGGTAACGGCGGTTATCGTTTCACTGCCCAGGTAAACATATTCGTCCAGCAGGTCATAGTAGCCTAAATCGTGAAGTCGAAAAAGTCCTGCGCCCATTCCGAATGTAAAAACCAGGGGAGAACGGCGCAGATGCCATTCGATATCAACCATAAAAGTAAGTGTGGTGATCTTCTGTTCATCGACAAAGTCCCTGAAATCGTACCTTTCCGGGGCGTAATCTGCTTCGAAGTTGATGAAAAAACGGTTGCCAAAGTTAACCAGCCGGTAACCGACGCCATATACCGGGGCAAAAGCATTGGACGATTCGCTGCCTAATTCCCAATTATCATAAGGGGGATCGAAATTGTTAAACGAACCCAATAGATAAAAATAAAGACTTTTGGCAGAAAAGTAGGTTATTCCTAATTTTTGTCCCTGTTCCTGTTCCGGTTCAGCAAACAGGAACGATCCGGCTGTGGCCGACAAAAACAAAATCACCAAAAAAATTAAAAGAAGTTGCTTTTTTTTCATGATATTATTATATCATTTTTTCTGAAACTAAGCTAAAAAAAAATAACCCCCGGCGCGTGGGGGCGATGAGCGGCTCATAGGCTCCCCACGCCGTAGGGATATTTTCATAGTAGTTTTTCATGATGCGCGCCTCGCCCGGAAACGATTGAAATAATAGGCGGCTGGAGCCAACGGTGGCCGTTTATTGAGTAGAAAAGTGTATCGCTCATGAAAAGTTTTGATTAAACTTTT
>JAGLSW010001198.1 GCA_023135565.1 Candidatus Aminicenantota bacterium
CTTTCGTTCTGATCAGAGGACCATGATTGATTATAGTTAAGTGAGGTGTGTTTTTTGAAAAACTTTGCCATTTTAGATAGGGAGATTTTTAGGCATTGGATGAAATTTCAGGAGAATCAGGGAAATTAACGGCGGGTAGAACTGTTTCATGGCAATTGAGAATTTGAATTCATCAAAATTGCATCTCATATCACCATCATTACTGAATATTTGAAAAATTTTGCGGAATTGCTGACCGCCGCACCCTCCTCTTGCCTACTTTGAGAAGGTATGGTATAAATAAGCCTCGATCCGTACCTAAATTATAAAATCAAGGAGATTGAAATGAAAAAAATTATAGTATGCGCAATGTTTTTTATAGCCGCGGTTTTACTACTCATTAGCCCGGGCTGCAGCTCGAAGCCTAAATTCGATGTAACCGGGAAATGGGAAGCAACAATAAAATACAACAGCGGGAAATCCTTTTCCCCGGAATGGATGTTTAAACAAGACGGGACTTTCCATGAATTCGGGGGAGAAGTCTGGGGCACTTTCACAGTTAAAGGCGATAAAATAAAAATTATTAGTAAAGATGAAAAAGAATATTATTCAGGCACTCTAAGCAGCAAAACCCATATGAGTGGAAAATTTGTTTATGTGGGTTTCGAGGATAAAGAAGCGATTACCTGGGAAGCAGTGAAAGTAGATGAATAATGCCGAACAAGCGCTGGCTTATTTTCAAGAGGGTTTCGTATGCTCGCAGGCCCTGTTCGCGACTTTTGGCGAAAAATTAGGACTGGACCGGGAGGCCGCTCTGAAAATCGCCGAACCCTTCGGTGCGGGGATGAGCTGCATGGCGGAAACCTGCGGGGCTGTCACCGGGGCATTTATGGTTATCGGTCTAAAATACGGCCGGGTTGAACCCGGCGACGAGGCGGCAAAAGAAAAAACCCGCGCTTTAGTAAAAAAATTCGTGTCGGAATTCAAAGTTCTTCATAATTCTATAGCCTGTAAAGAATTGCTGGGGGTGGATATCAGCACCCCCGAAGGTATGGAGCGCGTAGAAAAAGAAGGCCTCTGCGATACCCTGTGCAACAAATTTATCCGGGACGCGGTAGAAATTTTAGAAAAAAACCTGTTTTAATTTTCCCTGTAGGAGAGAACAGTTCGCAATTAATAATTGAGACCGTCGAAAGAAATAAAAAGGGACAGGCAATCATGATGCGACCCCACTCGCGTGGGGAAGCGTTGAGCCGCTTCGCGGCAGGTCCCTGCCGGG
>JAGLSW010001199.1 GCA_023135565.1 Candidatus Aminicenantota bacterium
TTTTGATTAAACTTTTTTAAAAGTTTAGCCCCCGGCAGGGGCCGCCGGAGGCAATCCCGCGGCACGGGGTTGAAAAAAAAGAGAGAATATTATATCATTAGCCTATGGAACAAGAACTAAAACAACTAATCGTTATCGAAGGCATGGTCGAAGCCGAAATCATAAAGTCGAAACTGGATAGTTTCGATATACCCTGCCTGCTGCAATTCGAGTCGGCCGGGAGACTCTACGGGATCACCATGAACGGCCTGGGAAAGGTTAAAATAATGGTCAATGCCGGGGACTATGAAAAAGCCAGGGAGCTCCTCGATACAGATGAACCGGAAAATTAGTTCGCTTCACTTACAATAGAAGGAGTAAAACAATGAAAAAACAGACAACTATTTTTGCTATTTTATTTATTTTTGCGAGTTTTATGTTTCCAGCCACTTTAGAAGAGCGGATAGAGAACATCTCTAAAGCCGAGATGCAGAGCGTGGTGGAATTTTTAAGCCACGACTTAGTGGAAGGCCGGGCCCCGGGCACAAGGGGCGGAAACTTAAGCGAACTCTATATGAAAACCCTATTCAAGTTTATGAATTTAGAACCGGGAGCCGACGGCAAATACTTGCAGCCTTTTAAACTCCAGGGGTTCACCGCCAAAGAACTGGAACTGACCGCCAACAATGTCACATTAAACTATATCGAAGATATCGTCGGCACCTATGCCCGGAACGAAGCAGAATTTGAATTAGAAGCAGACGCGGTTTTTATCGGTTTCGGTATCGCCACCCGGCACTGGAAATGGGACGATTATAAAGGCGTCGATATAAAAGATAAATTCGTCATCACCAGGGTCAACGATCCCGGTCTCTTCAGGCCAGATAAATTCGATGGCAAAACCTTGACCTATTACGGCAGGTGGACCTATCATATCGAAGAAGCAGCCCGCAGAGGCGCAGCCGGGATTCTTTTGATCCATACGGACCGCACGGCCGGGTACGGCTGGAAGGTAGTGAAGAACTCCTGGGCCGGTGAAGATTTGCTGCTGGAATCGGACACCCGCGGCACTTTAAAATTCAGGGGCTGGATCAAAGAGGACAGCTTAAAAAAAATACTAAGAGTAAGAAATATCGACATTAAAGAACTGTACCGCCGGTCTTTAAAGAAAAAATTCAAACCCATGAACCTGGGTTTCTCCATTAAAGTAAAAGGGAAAAACAGTTTCCGGGAAGTGCTCAATCATAATGTGGTGGCTGAAATCCCGGGCAAATCCAAAAAAAGGATCGTGATCAGCGCCCATATCGATCACTTCGGTATTAAGAAGCATGTCAAAGGCGATAATATCTTCAACGGCGCCATAGATAACGGCACTGCCGTAGCTGCAATGGTAATGACAGCCAAAATATTGAAAGAATTCCAAAAAGATTTATACTACACCGTTACAGTACTGGCCTGCAATGCTGAGGAGGCCGGGCTTTTAGGTTCCAAATACTATGTGCGCCACACGAATAAAGAAAATATCATTACCAATATCAATTTCGAATCCACTCCGGTCTGGGAGAAAGCAAGAAGTATTATGGGCATCGGGGCGCGCTATTCCACTATCGAAGATATGCTGCAAATACTGGCCCGGAAAAACAATGTGGGCTATTCTTATTTTTCCATGTCCGAACAGGGTTTCTTTTTTCGTTCCGACCAGTTTCCCTTTGCCCAGCAGGGCATCCCTTCGGTGTGGCTCAGCGCTGGGGAAGACGACGAATCGGGACAAAATAAGTACTTGAGTTTCTGGAAAGAGACATACCACACCGTAAAAGATGAATACGATCCCGCCTGGGAATTAGGCGGTTTGAAGCAGACCATAAAATTCGGGCTGCTCTTAATCGACCATATCAATAGAACCAGGGAAGTGCCGCGCTGGAAAAGAAAACTGACTTTTCCCACCGAGGGGGTCGGTGACCCCAACCGATAAACCATCCAAAAGGTTTCTCGATATGTTAAAAATTCTTCGCAAAAAAAAAGATTTTTCCTTGATATATAGTACAGGGAAATAGGTGAGGTACAACCATGAAAGAGATTATCGCCGTTATTTTCGGTGCCGGGCTGATGGCCAATGGCTTGCTTTTTGTATTGCAAGCGATTAAAATAGTCAGGGCCAAAAGTTCAAAAGGTGTGTCTATATTAACTTTTGCCGGGTTTTGTATTTTGCAGGTTACCGGCATCCTGCACGGTATTTTCCAGCAGGATATATCCTTGATTCTCGGTATGAGCGCCAGTCTCCTGGCCTGCGGCAGCACCACAGTGCTGGCAATTATTTATCGAGACAAGGGTGCTCAAGAGAGATCAGGATGAGATCAGGAGAACTCAGAGGTGCTCAAGAGAGATCAGAGGAACTCAAGAGGTCTCAGGTTGAGAAGAACTCAAGAGAACTCAGGATGAGTTCGAGAACTCTCAGGATAAGGTCTTAGCTTTCTTAACCTGAGTCCTAATAGCTCCTCCTGAGTCCTAATAGCTTCCTCCTGAGACCTCTTGATCTCCTCCTGAGTCCTAATAGCATGAAAGTAACGATATGTTTTAACGGTAACCTGGAAAATTTGCTCTCCGCAAGGCAAAGGGAGAAAACTCACCAGGTTGCTTATGTAGGCAAGCGTTCCCTGAAAGACCTGATAGAATCTTTTTCCATACCTCACACGGAAGTAGGCAAACTGCTGGTAAACGGGAACACCGCCGGTTTTTTTTATATCCTTCAAGACGGCGATAAGATAGACGTTTACCCGGTCTCCAGCGCAGGAGACGCGGCGGCCCAAAACAGCTTGTCCGGGGAAGCGACCTTTCTCTGCGACGTCCATCTCTGGAAACTGGCCCGCAGGCTCAGACTGTTGGGTTTCGACGTCGCTTTCGACAACGAATGGGATGACGCCCAACTGGCCGATATTGCACAGGGAGACGGCAGGATACTGCTTTCCCGGGACCGGGGGCTGCTGATAAGGAAAAAAGTGACCCGGGCCATATTGATAAGAAGCACCGATACGGAAGAACAGGTCAAAGAAGTTCTAAACCGCTTAAGCCTGTGTACCAGGTGCAAACCCTTCAGCCGCTGTTTGTTATGCGGCGGTTTGTTGAAGCAGGTGGAAGCGGGGGAAGCGGATTTCGAGAAAATCGAGAAAAAGATCCCGGCAAAAGTACTGGTTTGGTGCCGGGAGTATAATATTTGCTCTTCCTGCGGCCATGTGTATTGGAAAGGGAGTCATTATAAAAAATTGCTGGTAAAAGTAAACGACTATTTAGGTACTTAGCTCCGCTTCGCTCCGCCACCGGAGGCAAAGTTAATTTCATGGCAGTTCTTCATGACACGCGCACCTCACCAGGAAACGAATAAAATTAAATCATTCTTTGCCTCCGGCGGCCCCTGCCG
>JAGLSW010000012.1 GCA_023135565.1 Candidatus Aminicenantota bacterium
CCTAAGCTTTTTTAAGGGGTATTTGATATGTAGATTGGGCGGATTACTTTATCTGAGCGCTATAGGCATAAGGAAATGGCATCCAATTTTTCGCTAATAAATACCGCAGTCAGCCCTACAATTAAAAGTAGTACAAAAAAACATATCATCTTTTTTTTCATGAATTATCTCCTTTTCTATTTGTAAAGCACCAAACGACCATACCTGGTGCCATAAAAAATACTATTCTTTTTACAATGGAAAATAGTGACCCAGTGGCCATCCGGTCTTTTTATATAGAGAATTTTTTTCAATCTGCCATTTAAATCGAACTTATAAAGCGGTATAATCTTTTTTGCTTTGTCTTCAATGAATTGCATATAAAAGAAATTATTATCATCGCCATCTATAAAAAAATTAAAAGCAAACAATAAACTCACATTGCCGTCATCTTCCTGTAAAAATTTATAGAGTTCCCTTTTATGAACACTCAATATTCTTTCGGGCCAGACATTAAATTTCTTCTTTAATTCGCGGTTTTCTAAAAGGTATACAGTTGAGGAGTTCATAATGTAGACTAAGAGTGCATTGTCTTTTAATAAATAATAATTAAGATTTCCCGAGTGCGGAAAACTCTTAC
This sequence comes from Candidatus Aminicenantota bacterium, assembly GCA_023135565.1. Taxonomy (GTDB): domain Bacteria; phylum Acidobacteriota; class Aminicenantia; order UBA2199; family UBA2199; genus JAGLQA01. The sequence goes on from JAGLSW010000012.1 coordinate 620, forward strand.
TTGCTTTTATTAAAGGACGCGGCTCGAAAAACAGGAACTTGCGGAACTCGGTAACATCAAGGAGTACCCCGGTCAGTTCCATTTTGCTGTTAAATATATCAATGACCCCACCGTTTTCCGAGGGTATATAGAGATTTCCTTCAATATCTTGAACCGGGTTAAAAGAATGTTTATATCTGATCTTATAATCGGTTATATAATCTCCGTTAAGACTGAAAACTGATATCCTTTTATTCCTGTAATCCTGTGCATATAACCGGTTCTTCCCGCTTATGTTTAAGCGCACGCCGGTGCTCCCCCTGGAAGTAGCAAATTCTCCCGGTCCTTTCCCTTTTCCTCCGAATCTTTTCTTGAAGACTAAATTTTTATCGTACTTGAAAATTTCGCCCAAAACCCCGTCGAAAAGAAATATATTGCCGTTGTTATCGGCTGTAACCGATCTTGCGAAAGCGATAAAATTTTCACTCTCGCTATCTTCATTACTGATTTCTTTATACTTATTAAGTAGTTCGTACTGAACGTTTTTCTCGAAACAGGTCGGTTTTGGGTCTTTTATTACTTCTATTTCAATACCGAAAGAGAAAAGTGATAATACAATAATTGATGCTATAACAAATTGGATTTTTTGATTCACGCTGCTTCCTCCTTTTTATGCTTCGATTTCCTAAAAATAATAGTTCTGTGAAAATTTTATTCATAAGGGAGTATAAAAAAAAAGAAAACGAATGTCAAGTGATTTTGTAAAGAAAAATAGGGTCGCTCATTAGAAATGCATTGTCAAGAGGGTAGAGTGGTTTTTTTTATTTTTTGCAATTCTAACTCTTGGCAATGCTTACGTTTGTTCAGCGACCGGGATTTCATGCGTTTCGGTTACAGACACGATCAACATTCAGGAAAGGGGTCGGTGCGTGCGAATGTTACAATGTTGATAACTCTATGTAAAAAAGGGGCCCGGCTAAAAAATGCCTTTTGGCCCATTTTAGTAAGATATTTAGAGAAAATAGAGAATCTGTTGAAGAAGATTTGAAAGAATATCGAGAGGCAGAAGAGACAAAATAAAAACAGTCAATTTTGCCTCCCGGAGGCTCATAACGACCAGTTAATATTAATGTGCGCGATGATTTGAACGTTTGATTTATTCCACGAATCCCGATTTACAAAACTATAATTGGAATTCCCAAAATTCAAGTTTCGTCGTTTCTTCGTCAAGATTTGCGGTGATTAGCATATCATTATGAACCGCTAAAATAGTGCCTGCATCAAAATCTACATAACCTAATTTCTTAAAATCCTTATCCCAAAATTGCAAAATGTATTGGGAATTTTTGACATCTTTCCAGTTGGCTAATCCTGTAACGTAACCTCCGCCGAATTTATACATTCCTACAATTTGTGAAAAAGTTGCCCTGTATTCAAACTCTTCCTTATGACCGCGTACATGTTTCGCATCTTTGAAGTCCGGTTTCGTATAGAATGGGCTGGAAAGATTTATACTGCCTGTCTTATTACCGGCAAAATCGAATACGAGGATTTCCTCTTTGAAATTAAAAAATTGATAAATCCGGTTGTTTTCTAAACAAAGGCCGGTCTGAGGCGCAAAGGTATCGAAAATATCCGGCACATCTGAATAAGGGGAAAAATTATTAATCATATTTCCATTTTTATCCAAATGGAAAATAGATTTTTTGGTCCTGTTATCCCTGCTTAAACATAACGCAAAAACGCTTCCATCAGGCCCCGGGTAAAGTCCATTACCTATCCCTCTAAACGGTTTATTCATGGTTTTTATTAAATCCCCATTTGTTTTATATATGATGATACGGTAACCACCCTGGACAAAAATTCTATCGCCGGAAATGCATGCGGCCCTGGGAAAAGTATATTCACCCGGCCCCTGGCCTATTCTCCCGATTTTACCTAGTAATTTCCCGTTTTCAGAGAAAAGATAGCAGCTCCTAGAGCGCATTAGGTCAACAACAAGGAACATTTTGTCTACAAATTTCAAACTCCAAATCATGCCGATAACATCTTCCCCACTGTCAAGGATAATTTCTTTACTTTTTTTCACGTTGATTAATTTACCGGCTTTACCTTTGAGTTTCGATAGGTTTTTGTAAGAGAATTTTTTGGGGACAAAAATGTTTTTTATAGAGCCGTCTTCATTTTCACAACCGGTATAGAATAATATTAACAAGATGCCGAACATATATATAGATTTCTTTAGCTTCACTTTTTACTCCTCTTTGGAAATTAGAGACAGGAACAAGTTCTTGAATCTAATTGTCCTATCTACCGTTAATTCCCTGGTTTTGTTTGCGGCTATTATTTTTTTGTCTCTCCTGACGATCAAAGATAAGGGGGTTTGATTTGGCGTTACTCCGAAAGCTCCGAGAAGGATGGAATCGCTATCTAAATAATTTGGTAGTTGAATACCGCTTCCCTTTAAATAAGCGCTTGTTTTTCTTGTATCTCCCTTTTTAATCTCCCTGTCTTCTGAAATGATTAATATTATTGGTGTTTCATTATCTTTTTTATAAATATCGTCCCAAATTTTTAAAGTTTGCTCCCGGCAGGTGCTGCATGTTTCGAGAGACGTTATTACCAACACATAGAAATTATCGAATTCCCTATCAAGTCTATCATACAAAAAGATTTCCTTTCGATCAGGGCCTTTTATCCTTAAATCTGGAAATTTCCCTTTAATTCGCTCTTCTATTTCGATACAATTTTTTATGGTATTGAAAGCAACCAGTGGCTTTTCAAAGGATTTAATTTTCCTATTGTAGCTTATTTTCAGAAACACGCAGTATATTAAAATTACAGTCGAAAGCAGGTATACAATTTTATTTTTCATGTTTATCACATTGAATAAAAACCTAAAATTCTCAAGGCACAATAATACCTCTTAGATAAACGAATAATAAAATTGCCTCTGAGAACGTTAATTAGCAGTACTTACAATTATGAAACTAACTAATATGCCGGAGCATCACAAGCACGCGATGACGTATTATGACAAAGCGTCGCCGTCCCTATATGTTCGTGAGGATCTCTCGGTGAGGCTGCATCGACCTGAATATTTAACGATGGTATAAAAATCATCGCGATTAACCCCAGTAATAAAAAGACTTTCCACAATCTTAAAATTTTTTTCAAGTTTAACTCCTATAGTTAAGATTTTATAAAAACAATTATTGATTTTATCATGAAATGAATTGCATTGTCAAGTTTTATTTAATAAGGGGTCGGTGCGTGCAAACGTGCAAAGTTCAAAGGCACTTTTTCTAATCCTCAAAAAATGGGTCGGTGCGAGCGAATGTTACAATATTACGGGAAACCGGGAGCCGGTCAGGAAAAGAATATGAGTATCATTTAGTTATAGCGGATAATGGGGTAGGCTTTCCCGCGGACCGGGATTTCCGGGACAGCGGCACACTTGGTATGCTGTTAGTGAACTCCTTATTGCAGCAGCTTCGCGGCACCATAGACTTAGATCGAAGCGGCGGGACAAAATTTACCATCGAATTCAAGAAAAAATAACCCGCTGACCAAATTTGGTCAATACCCATTGACTAAATTTAAAAAATGTTGTAAAATCATGATATGCTTGAAGAATTAGCTATCCATAACCGGTTCAAAGAGTCGCTGCCACGGTATGAAGCCCATGATCCCCACCTGAAAAAATTAAAAAACCTACCGCTGGTTTACCACTCTACCCTGCTGGATGAACAAATTTTTAATAATCCCGGCATCTACCTGGTCACAGGCGGCAGGCAAATCGGGAAAACCACATTCTTAAAACAATTTATTTTAGAGCTTTTGACAAAGAAAGCAATAGACTCCGCGGCCATTCTTTTTATTTCCGGTGAAATTATCGACAGCCATCATATGAGGGCGGCCCCACCGGGGTCTATAAGGAGGAAAAATGAAGAAACTTAGGTTAATTTTTTCGGGTATTTTGCTTTTGGTGTCGACCGTTTTATTCGTGAACCAGGTGGATCTACATGCCAATTTGGGTGACCCGGTACCGGGTGTGGAAATTTATCTCGAACAAGAACCTCAAGGTGACCCTATCTCGTCTACCGTTTCAGGCAGCGGCGGGAATTTCGAATTCAACGGTCTCTATGGCTTAGAGGAGGGCAAATACTCCGTTTACATCAGGATACCGGGTACCAAAGGCCTTAAAAAGAAGCTGGCCAAAAAGAAACTTATACACATCCGTTTTGAAATCGGGAAAATAAGGAAAAAAGGAACGGAAATTGTCGTAAGTAAGACAATCTTGATAAAAACCGGCAAAACACGCAAAGGGAGAAAAATTAAAAATTTTTCTTTCAAATTGAAAGAGGATGTACTTTTCCAGTCTAATGCATCAAAAGCAGGCGGCAGCAAGTCGGGATTTGCAGTAGGTGGATTCAGCACGTCGTAACCTTTTTTAGTTATTTCAGGCGTTTTATTTAGCTGCACTGTAAAAAGTAGTTTGGGTGGGGCAAGCGCCGCCATCCGATGATCCCCCTCCTGGAGTAAAGAATTGCCGATAAGCAAACAAACCGTTTGCAAAACCCTCAACGCTCCCCCACGCAGTGGGGCTGCCGGGATATTATAACCCCATTATAATGTTTCGGCAAATATATTATAATGGCATTGTAATGTTTTGGAAAAGTAGCGGAAAGCGCCTACAAAAACTTTACCGCTACGATGGCAGTGTCGATCACCTTCTGACCCCGGTCCACAAAATGTATCACATACCTGCTGTCATCTATGGCATTGATTATTTTGCCCCTACCGAATACCGGGTGCTCGATAAACCTCTCTTCCACCACCTCGGCAGGAGCTGCGGAAAACCTTACCGCTTGCGGCGCTATCTGCTCCAATAATGTATCGAGAGAATAAACCTTGGTATAAAGCGGCGACCGGATGCCGGCAAGAAACCGCGACGGCCTCTCCGAACCGGTGGAAACGATCAATTGATCCACCGCCCGGGTTGAGGCGACATAAAAAAGCCTCCTCTCCTCCTCTATCTCATCTATCTCTTTCCTTAAGAAAAAAGGCATGTAAGTGGAGTTAATCCCGGCGGTAATAACAGTGGGGAATTCCAGGCCCTTGGCATTGTGCATGGTCAGCAAATAAACAGGACTTTTACCGTCTTCTTCTTTTATACCCGAATCTAAACTGATGCGGTCCAATAAAGCGCCGAAATCAGCCGCCGGGTTGTCTGCCTCCCACTGCTTGATAAAGTTCAGCAATTCTTCGATATTCAAAAGCCTGCTCTCTTCTTTCTTGTTTTCTAAGAATTCGATGTGACCGGAAACTTTTAGCAGCATATCCAAAATTTCTGAAAACTTAAGTTCCCCCAGCCTGCCGTTCAGTTCGGCGATTTTGGCAAAGATGGGCCGGGCGGTGAATTTATCGGGAAAAAACTCTTTTAATGCCGGGAACAGGGGCATGTCTTTCTCAACGGCAGTCCGGCTTAAAGTTTCCCGGGATTTACTGCCGATACCTAAAGGAAGAAAACCGATTAACCTTAAAAAAGAGGCATTATCTTTTAAATTTAAAGTAAGTCTAAGCAGGGATAGGCTGTCTTTAATCTCTTTCCTGGCAAAAAAAGGCTGCCCCTTAAGTATCTTAAAGTCTATCTCCCGCCTCATGAATTCCGTTTCAAAAGCCAGGGATTGTGAGTTGATGCGGTATAGGATGGCGACAGGGAATACTTCCGGGCTTCTCTCTTTCAACTGCAGTATCAGTTCCGCGGTGTTCTCAGCTTCATCTTCTTTGGAAGCGGTGGGCAGGATGAATACCGGGCGGCCCTCTTTTTTTTCGGTCCACATAGCCTTTTTTTTTCTCATGGTGTTGCTTTCGATCAGGTTATTGGCAAAATCGAGTATCTGCCGGGTGGAACGGTAATTCTGCACCAATTTGATGATGTAGACGCCGGGGAAGTCGTTTTCGAAATTAAAAAGGAAACGGATACTGGCGCCTCGCCAGGCATAAATAGCCTGGTCATCATCTCCCACTATAGTAATATTCTTATGTTTCCCGGCAATCTCTTTTACCAGGTCATATTGATTGGGATTGGTATCCTGGAACTCATCTACCAATACATATTTGAACAGCGAAGCATACTTCTCCCGCAAATCTTCGTAGGTTTGCAGCAGCTTCACCGGTAGGGAAACCAGGTCTTCATAGTCCCATAGTTTACACTGCTTCTGGTAATCATAGTAGAGGCTGAAAATCTTAACTTCATCGCCGTTAAAACCTTTCTGCATTAAATAATCAGGATTATTGGGATAGTTTAGATTCATCTTGGCTGCATTGATTTTTTTCCTGGTCAGCTCTATTTCATCGTTGGTAAAATAATCGAAGTTATCCCCGGCAATCCTACCGATGACGTTTTTCTGGTCGTTGTCGTCCATTACCTGCCATTCCGTGTCGAAACCCGAAAGGTGCCCCGACTCCCGCAAAATCCTTAAACCTAAGGAATGAAAAGTGGAAATATTAAATTTTCCGGCCGCTGTGCCGGTTAAAGATTCGATTCGTTTTCTCATCTCGTTGGCGGCTTTATTGGTAAAGGTAACGCCCAGGATGTCGCCCGGGGAATATTTTCCGCTTTCGATCAAATAAGCGATCTTATGGGTAATTACTTTTGTTTTGCCTGAACCGGCCCCGGCGATAATAAGCAGCGGCGAGTCGAAATAGGATACGGCTTCTTTTTGGTCGGAGTTTAAACTTGCTAAAATATCATTTTTCATTTTTACCTCTTATGATCGGTTTGAATTGCACCGGGATCAAATTTGTTTTTTTCAAAGTGCCTTTATTGTCTTTTTCGATGAGGATAAATTCCTGTACTTTTGAAGAGTGGCTGACCTCTACGATCATCCTGCCTCCTATAGCCAATTGTTCCAGCAGGCGCGGGGGAATATGGTCCGGGGAATAGGTACAAATGATACCGTCGAAGGGGCCATGTTCCGCCCAGCCTAAGGAACCGTCACCGATTTTAAAATTGATGTTATTATAGCCTAAAGCCAAAAGCTTTTTCCTGGCTTTTTCGGCCAATTTTTCTTCTATTTCGATAGTAAAGACCTGTTCCACTAATTCAGCCAGTATTGCCGCATGGTATCCCGACCCGGTGCCTACTTCCAATACTTTTTTGTTGTAATCCGGGGCGATAACATAGGTCATCATGGCTACTATATAGGGACGGTTTATTACCTGGCCTTCGCCTATATCCAGCGGCGAATCGTTGTAAGCTTTTTCCCGGAGGCCTTTTTTGACAAACATGTGTCTTTTTACTTTGAGAAAAGCATTTAAGATTCTTTCGTTGGTAATGCCTCTTTCAACTAACTGTTTTTCTATCATATTTTCCTGGAGCGGCAGGTAATCGCTGCTCTCCGGGAACAAAAGGAAACCGCAGAAAATTAAAACAAACGGTAGAATTTTTGTTTTCATACTCCTATTTTAACAGATATTCCGCCAATAGTAAAATGCCGGGGCATTATCCAGCCTTCAGCCTTCGGCATTCGGCAAACGGGCATTCGCGAAATCTATCGGGATCAGGTTTCCCCCTTAACCCCTCCCTTCGCGGCATTTGCCCTAAACTCATCGGAATTATACCGGCGGGCGGGCGTCTAATTATGGGGGCTGCGCAGCAGCCCGGCTGAATGCCGAAAGCTGAATGCTGAAAGCTGCTTCCCCCCTCTTCCCACATTCGTCACTTCATGGTATAATATGCCCGGAACAACGCCATCCAGGTTTGCAGTTTGAAGCTCGAAGCTCGAAACCTGGGATTTGTAATTTGGGATTTCCGGGCAAGCCGGTTTTTTTTGCTCCGGGTTTGCCCGGTTTTAGGATTATGATAAAAAGATATTTCGCTCTCGAAGAAAAGGTAGTCAGCTACCACAAAAATGCCAATATCGCACTATTGAAAAAAGCCTATTCTGTAGCCGCGGACGCCCATCTCAGCCAGAAACGGGCCACCGATGAACCCTATATTATTCACCCCCTGGCCGTGGCCGGCATCCTTGCCGACATGAAGCTCGATGAGATATCCATAGCCGCCGGGCTGCTGCATGACGTAGTGGAAGACAGCGACTATACCCGCGATAAAATCACGGAACTTTTCGGCAAAGAGATCGCCGAAATTGTCTGGGGAGTAACCAAAATTTCTAAAATACCCCATTTCGACCCCTACGGCGCCAAAGCGGAAACCCTGAAAAGAATGATCATCGCTATGACCAACGACGTCCGGGTAATACTAATAAAATTGGCCGACAGGCTGCATAACATGTCCACTTTAGAGGCGCTGCGAGAAGAAAAAAGAAAAAGAATAGCCAAAGAGACCCTGGAAATATATGCCCCTATCGCCTACAGGTTAGGCATGGGTAAGATCAAAACCGAATTGGAAGATATTTCTTTCCGCTATGCCTATCCCGAAGAGTATGAGCGAATCACTAAAGAAATAGACAATAAACAGAAATGGGCCATGCTCAAATTAGTGAATTTGAAAAAAGAAATGGAAGACATCTTGCAGCACTACAACATAACCGGGGAAATTCAATACCGCATAAAAAGGGAAATCTCGATCTACCGCAAATTGATGAGGCAAAATATCGACTTAGATAGGGTTTATGATCTATTGGCCTTAAGGGTCATCACCGATTCCATAGAGAATTGCTACCTGTTGATGGGTGAAATTCACCAGAAATGGCAAAATATTCCTAACCGCTGGCGCGATTTTATCGCCAATCAAAAAAGCAACGGCTACCAATCGATTCATACCACCATTATTACCCGGGACAGCAGCCGCTATGAAATCCAGATCAGGACCGAAGGGATGCACAAAATAGCGGAAGAAGGTATCGCCGCCCACTGGCAGTACAAAGAGGGGATTAATTTTCTCGAGAACGATGAACGTTTACAGTGGTTCAGGGATATGATCGAAGCCCACAAGGAAAACCCCAATCCCAAAGAGTTTCTTACCCAGGTCAAAGGGGATTTGACCCCCAACGAAATTTATGTATTTACCCCCAAAGGAAAAGTGATCAGCCTCAAGCAGGAATCCACACCTATAGACTTTGCCTTTGCTATTCACACCGAAGTCGGTCACCACTGCAAGGGCGCTTATGTAAATGAACAGTTCGTTCCCCTGCGGACGAAACTGCAATCCAGCGACGTGGTAGAGGTCGTTACCGCCAAAAACGCCAGACCCAGCGCCGATTGGCTTAAAATGGTGGCCACCAGCAGGGCAAAAAGAAAAATAAGCAGCTACTTGCAGAGACGGGAAAACATTGTCTACTTAGAAAGGGGGAAAAAACTTTGGGGCCGAATCCTCCGCCAGTATAAAAAGAAACACCACCTGAAAATCGATGAAGAAGATATAAAAAAAAGAGTGCAAAAGGTGTATCACAGTGATATGGACGGTTTTTTCCGGGACATCGGTTCCAATAAGAAAGTCCTGGACAGGAAAGCGCTAAAAGCTCTTTTCCCGGAAGTAAGCGCCCCTGAAGTCATACATCATCAACCTAAGAGGCCGTCTAAAAAAGGTTCCCAGGTTTACCGGTTGATCAATGTAGAGGGCTATAAAGATATCGACATATTGTTCGCCAAATGCTGCAATCCCATCAAAGGCGATAATATTGCGGGATATATAACCCAGAAGCGGGGATTGGTCGTCCACAAAGGCAACTGCGCCAATTTGAGGAATGTGATGCCCACCCGGTTAAAAGAGGTACAGTGGAGCGAAGACCAGGAGTTTGCCTACTTAGTGAAATACGACCTGATCGTTCCCGATAAGCCCGGGATACTCAACTCCATCTCAGGTATCACGGCAGACCATAACTCGAATATAAGAAAGATTGCTGTTGATAAAACAAGCCAGGATATGTGCAAGGTGAAAATCTCTTTCGAGGTGAAAGATACCCTACAGTTAGATAAGATTCTCAAAGAATTTAAACGAATAAAAGGCATGGAAACCATAATCAAAAGAAAAGCGCCAACCCAAACATAGCAGTGCCGGCACCAGCAAAACTTTATTACTGCTTGTGATTTGTTTTTTTACCACATTGCCTCCGGCGGCCCTGCCGGG
>JAGLSW010000120.1 GCA_023135565.1 Candidatus Aminicenantota bacterium
CACCGGTCTGTAATGTCTTTACCGGATCGCCGTCTTCATTCACCAGGAACAGCCGGGTTTTATCCAGGGGGGCGCCTAACAGCGGTTTTTTATACTTGCCGCCCTGCGGGAATATATGAATGGCGTTGACCGAGGATTCGGTCTGGCCATATACGTTGGCCAGCTTAGAGTGAGGGAAATATTTGTTACACATTTCCACCTCATGTTCCCGTACCGCTTCCCCGCCTAACAATATAAAACGCAGATCGGGGAAAGATCGGCTGCCGTCGAGGGTATTGGCAAAAAAAGTAAATAACGAGGGCACGGAATGCCAGATGGTGATTCTCTCAGTCAATAAAAATTCGGACAACTTTACCATGATTCCCGAATTTCTCATATTCACGGGAAAAAGGGCTGCGCCGCTGTACAGCGCACTGTACATATCCTGCACGGAACCGTCATGACAAAAAGAAGAAAAAAGGGTCATCCGGTCTGACGCAGTGATAGAGAATTTACGCACCCAACTGCGATTATAATAATCGGCGTTTTCGTGGGTTTGCAGCACCCCTTGGGGCCGGCCGGTAGAACCGGAAGTATACAATATATAAGCGGGTTTGTCCGGGGCGATATCGCGTACCGGGTCGCTTTCATCCGCGCCTGGCGGCAAATCGCCGCCGTCGATATTCACTACAGGGATATCCTTTGCCCGGCTTAGTTCCTGCGCCATGGGCAGATTCTGAGTATCGGTCAGCAGGATGGCCGCTCCCGAGTCGGACAACATATAGGAGAGACGCCCCGCCGGATAATCGGACGAAAGAGGCACATAAACTTTCCCTGCTTTCAACGCGCCTAATATGGCGGCGATCATATGAACGCCGTGCTCAAACAGCAGGGCCGCGGTTTCACCGGCAGCGGCGGCTGTTATCCGCTGAGCGATACCGTTGGCGTACCGGTTCAATTCTTCGTAGGTGTACTCTCTTTCAATTGTCTTTACCGCCAGGTTAAACGGGGTTTTCTTTACCTGTTCTTCAAATTTTCGTGCCAGCATTTTTACCTCCTTTTTTTCTTTTTCTTCTTAAATCTCCCGGGTTTATGCGTTTCTCCCTCGGAAAAATACTCTTCGAGCATGCCGCCGGGATTCCCGGTGGCAAATTGTGCCAGTTCGATGTATAGATCAACCATATGTGCGATAGTGGCCGGTTCGAACATGTTTTTTTTGTAAGCCCAGTACATGTCGATACCGTCTCTGTATTCGGTTATATAGACTTCGATGTCGAATTTAACATCCTGGGCCTGTTCGATGTGATAGGAATCGAAAGGCTCCAATTGCCCGGAAAACGCCGTATCACCGAGATTTACCATATTGATGGATGCGGGTATATCGGGGAACCTGATTCCTAATTCTTTGCATACCGGCTCTATGGGGTACGTTTGATGCCGCAGGATCTCGATTACATCCCGGTTAACCAAACCGAGAAAATCGACAAAAGAACGTTGTTTTTCCACCCGGGTTGTAAAGATCAAACTATTGACAAAAAAACCGATTATGTCCTGTAGGGAAGGATGATCCCTGCCTGCGGAAATAATGGAACAGGAGACGTCCCGCTGCCCGGAAACCCGGTATAAGAATAATAAATATAAAGAAAATATGACTGCAAAGAGCGTGGTATTATGGGTTTCAGCCATTTTCTTTAACAAGGCAGTCAAATCGCTGCCTATCCCGCACCGGTAGGCGGCGCCGCTGTTATCCTCACGGTCCGGGGGCCGGTCCGCGGGTAATTGCAGCGCCGGAATCCCCGCGGCTAATTTTTCTTTCCAGTAGCTATGCGAAGCTCGCCCGGTTTCGCCCAGCATTTGCGAGTTATGCCATACGGAAAAATCGCGGTAATGCAGTTCCGGCAGGGGGAGATCCACTTCCCGGCCCTGCCGGCCTTCGCTGTATAAACGGTCAAATTCCCTTTTTAGTATTTCTAAGGACCAACCGTCGGATATGATATGGTGCATGCAGAATATCAATTGGTAATGAGCGGCGTCCAATTTGATCAGGGCTGTTCGGAAAAGAGGCACCCGCCGCAGGTCGAAAGGCGTGCCCATAACCCGGGCACGAAGCTGCTCCTTTCTTTGTTCTTTTTCACTTACCGCCATTTTAGAAAAATCGTGACTCTCGAAAGGAGTTAAAACATCCCGGCATATCACCTGGTTCGTTTCTCCGCCCAGGGTTTTAAAGGCAGTGCGGAA
>JAGLSW010001200.1 GCA_023135565.1 Candidatus Aminicenantota bacterium
CAAAAAATAACAGCGCGCCGCCGCGCAAGAAATCCTTTAGCCAGGTTTTTAGTTATGGATTTAAGGTGGTTCCCTCTGAGATTGCTTTTTGGTTGGTTATCGGGGTTATTATCGGCGGCGCTATTTCGTCGATTGTGCCGGCTGATTTCGGTTCCCGGTATCTCCATTCCCCGCTGTTAAATTATGTAATGATCTTATTAATATCCATACCTATTTATGTATGCGCCACCGGGTCTATACCTATTGCCGCCGCCTTGATTGCCAAAGGGGTGCTGCCCGGGGCGGCGCTGGCTTTTTTGATTGCCGGGCCGGCCACCAACACCGTCACCATGTCTTTCGTATATAAAAAAATGGGCAAAAAGATAGCCGTTTTATATGTGTTATCGATTGTTTTTGTCGCTGTGGTTACCGGGCTAATTTTCGATTTGATCTGGGCTCGCAGCGCATTGGACATCGGCTTTATCACGGCCGGAGGCAAATTTCTTCCCCAGGCTGTTAAAATCGGATCCGCTCTTTTGCTGGCTTTCGTTTTATTAAACAGCAAATATGATTTATTTAGGAGATTTAGAAAAATGAGCAGTGAAAATCTTTATAAAATCAAAGTGCCGGACATGACCTGTCAGCACTGCAAGATGAAAGTTACCGAAAGCTTGCGAGGCATGGCCGAAGTCAAATCGGTGATTATAGATTTAGAAACCAAAGAGGTCGCTGTAGAGTCTACTGCCGGCAGGGAATTGATTTTAAAGCAGATCGAGAAGGAAGGTTATCATCCCGAATAGCCCGAATGTTCTGTTTCAAAATATCATGGTTAGGACTTGACATCCTTAACGTTAGGAGATAAAATCCTAATGTTATGATTACAGTAAAACTTAAGGGGTTCAGTGGAATCGTTAACAGCATTTAAAGAGAAATTAAAAGAAAAGCTGCTCGATATTCATTGGCAGCAGTGGAGTGCGCTGGGGGTTTCCTCTCATATCAAAGAGACAGAACATCTCATCGACCTGGAGGCGCTGATCATTTCATCCACATTAATCATCGCCAATTATGACAAAAGACTTTTTTCTTCATGCTTAGAGTGGATAAAAAAGAACAGGGAATGGGTCAGCCTATCCCGGGTAAAACAGATCGGCAAGTACTTTCTCCAGGTGGATAAACAACTGGCGAAACCGCTTGTCATTAGAGAATTGTTCGAATGTATCCTGATGATTTTAAAAGATGGCGCTGTAAGTAAAAAATTTGTAGATGCGAATGATAGGCATATTCCAAGAGATTATAAAGATATTCTATTGACTTTAGAGAACCGGGGTATCGCCGTGGAACCGGTTATACAAAAAAGTTCCCTGCTGCAATTACATTTCAGGGGAATTTTCGGGATTAATGCGCGGGCTGAAATTTTGTTATATTTACTACTTGAAGGAAAAGGCAATTCAAACCAAATCGCCCGTGAAATTTTCTATGACCAGAAGATCGTTTTCAAAATTTTGAAAAGATGGACCGCGTCGGGTTTTGTTGAAGAGGAAAAAGGAGGAAAAGAGAACCTCTATTTTCTAAAAAGCGGCCGTCCGGTTAAATACATAAAGAATTCCGCACCCGCGCCCTATATTTTCCAGGATATTAATATAAAGGAGGGTGGGAAATATATCAACTGGACCCGTTTTTTTTATTTTTTTTCCAGGTTATTGGTTTTTTCGACAATCGAGCCATGGTCTGAGGACAGGTATTTGCTGTCATCGGTATTCCGTGATATGGCGGGAGATGCCGCGCTAATCGCCAGGTATTTCGATGTGTCCATGCCGGTATGTGATTTATACAAAGGAGAGGAGTTTTTTTCGCCCTTTGTTTCCGGGCTTTTCAAAATACTAAAACAATAGGCAGCGGGGTCTCCCGCGGGCAGGGCCCGCCGGAGGCCATGCCTGTGATAACAGGGTCAAACCTTGCAGTGCAACTGGTGGAGTAAACTAAATTGTTTTCCCCCTAATCGCTCTCTTCCGGGAGCAGCGCCGCCACATGCGCCCATAACTTTTCCTGGACCCGCCGAATCGAGGCCAGCGCTGCCATTCCCGTTTCAGTCACTTCATAAAGACATTTGCTCCTTCCGCCCCGCTCCGCTGTAGGGGCGCCGCTAACCTTTTTTACAAATTCTTTGCGGGCCAATTTATTCAAGGGCATATAAATAGAACCGAAAGACCACGTAGTCCCGGTCTCTTTATTGATATGCTCCCTGATGGTGACGCCATAGGCACTGCCTTTAAGTTTCAATACTGTCAGCAATACAATTTCTTCCGCGCGCGATAAAAGTTTCATTTTCTACTCCTTTCATTCGTAACGAATAATATCGATGGGATTGAGAAAAGCGGCTTTCAATGTTTGATAACTGATGGTTAGACCCGCGATCAACAAACTCAAAAACGCCGTAAACAAAAATATAGATAGATCGATACCTGTTTTATAAGCAAAATTTTGCAGCCATTTATTCAACGCCAAAAAAGCGACCGGCCAGGCAAATATGTTCGCAATGGCGACAAGTATCAAGAGATCTTTAGTAATAAATACAACCAGCCTGCCGGTGGCCGCTCCCAACACTTTTCTTATGCCGATCTCCTTTAACCTTTTTTCCATAGATAACATGGAAAGCCCGAAAAGCCCCAGGGCCGCGATGCAGATGGCAAAAATAGAGGCATAATCGACAATTTTTCCCCAGCGTTTTTCAGAAAGGTAATGCCTGTTTATGGTATCGTCTACAAAATTAATTTCTATTGGGGAACCGGGGGAGACTTTACTCCAGGTGGATTCTAAAAAACCGGTTACCGGCCTTAAATCTCCCCTGCCGAGCCTGACGATTATATAATCTAAATAAGGCGGCCAGCCCGGGGTGTTCAATGAACTATATTTAGCAGCCACGGCGTCATGACTGAGCGCCATTACTAAGGGCTGAATATCGTCGTGAAGAGAAGCAAAATTGAAATTTTTAACTACTGCGATAATTCCCGGTTTGTTTTTGAATCGACCGGGCAGCAATTTGTTTAAAGGCTCTTTTATACCATACTGCTCGACGAACTTTTCGTTCACTATTACCGCATCTTTACTATCCGAGCCGTATTCTTTTGAAAAGTTCCGGCCTTCGACAATCTCGATCCCCATTGTTTTTATATAATCATAATCCACTTGATTAAAATTGAATTTTACCTGTTCTTTTTCAACCGTATCGACGCCTATCCGGGTCCAATCGGTTCCATATGGCGTTGCCGCCGCTGAAACACCTAAAATCATTTTTTTATTTTTTAGTTCGATTTCATTTTTAAATCTTTGCAGCACCTGGGCGGAAACCTTGTCTGAAGAATTCATCGCGATTTCGACCAATCTTTCGTGGTCGAATCCTAAGTTCATCTCTGTCATATAGTTGAGCTGTTTTCTCATGGTTAGTGTGGTAATGATTAGAAAAATCGAGAGCATAAACTGAACCACTACCAATATCCTGCTGAAATTGTTTTTGCCTTTGATATTGGCGCCCCCCCTTAAAACCTTAACCGGGTTAAATTGCGATAACACAACAGCGGGATAACTCCCGGCGGCGATGCCTACCAAAAGTGTGATCGCCAATATAGCAAAAAGAAAGGACACGTCGATTTTAAAAGCAATCGCTTTACCGGCCAGTTCATTAAAGGCGGGCAGCATAAGCGAAGCCAAAATCACAGCGGCAAATAAAGCAAACACGCTTATCAGGATCGCTTCGCCAAGGTACTGTTTTGCTAAATGGGATTTATTTGCGCCGATTACTTTTCTTATTCCCACCTCTTTTGCGCGAGACGCGGAACGGCCTAAGGCCAGGGTGAGAAAATTTATGCAGCCGATAAATAGGACAAGCAGCCCTAAGCCGCTGAGAATGTATGAATAGACCGGGCTGCTAACCACAGCGAGGGTATTTGAAAAACTATTATCTAAATGAATATCAGTCAAAGGTTGAAGTAAATATTTTACAGACCGCCCCTGCGGCAGATCTAAATTTATGTGGCTGCCGATCTTTGACAATTTTTTGTTAAAGTCTTGCCGGCTCGTATTTTCGTTTAATTTAATATAGGTTTCCCCACCGTTTGCCCCGTAGCTTGTCATCATAAATTTTCCATTAAACCTTTCTAAATAGATATCGAAAGGGACCAGGAAATCAAAAACAAGACTCGATTCACCGGCTTTCCTGTCATAAACTGCCGAGACGTAAAAATCGCGCTTGCGGTCATAAAATTCTATGTCCAGTTTTTTCCCGACGGGGTCCCGGTTTTTGAAGTACTTTTCCGCCATCTCCTTTGAAATAACGATGGAGTGCGGCTCAGCAAGGGGATTAGACATATTGCCTTTTAAAACCGGGAAAGAAAACACATTAAAGAATTCTTTGCCCACATAATAGACCGTTTCTCTAAATGAATTTCCATCATTTCTTATGATTGGAGTAGTTCTACTTACCCTGACTGTTTTTTCGATTTCCGGGTACAGTCTTTTTAAATCGTCTGCCAGGCGCATGGGTGTATAAGCGCCGATCCTGTGATTTTTTGCCGACTTACTTTCGCTGAGCACCCGGTAAATCGAATCATGGTTTTCGTGGAACCGGTCATGGGAATATTCGTTCTTGACGAATAAAAAAACCAAAATAAAGAATGCGATGCCTATGGAAAGCCCAAAGATGTTAATAAAGGAGATAGCTTTGCTTTTGGTAATATTCCGCAGCGCGATTTTTAAGTAGCTTTTTATCATAATTAGCCTCCAGTAAATTATATTTTCCAAACATGCGGGTAGTGTTTTGAAAATTTGCAGCCAGTACCATAACCTGGCCCTGAACACCCCCCTACCCTCAGCTATATACCTGAACACCTCTTCAAAGTCGCCTAATTTTTCGTTTATTTCTTCGTTTAGGAGAAATTTGCCGAAGAACCGGCTGCCAGGGAGCGGCGGTTTAATGTGTTGTTCAGGCATTATTTACACCTCATTTTTCTACACCATCAATTTGTATCAATTTTTGATAGATATATTTATACGCAGCGCGGCTAAAAAAAGTTTTGTTCCCCACTGCGTGGGTGCGGCATACCGCCCTTTCCAAAAGTTTGGTCCGCGAAACATCGGCAGGGCCGCCGGAGGCGAGGAAAACTATTAGTTTACCCGACAGACGAGGCTTGACGCACCACAAGACCAGGCGCTGCCGGGAAACAAGCCTGTTTCAATATCGCATCTGTACTGGGGGCCGGTAACGGCGGCGGAACCGCAAAAAGAAACCCCGGCTAACTTAACAGTCGGGTATGAGAAGAAACCCGTTGGATATAAAGCGGAACCGGTATTCAATGATTTCACGCCGGAAAAATTTGAAAAATTTTTATTTAAATGCTAAAATGCAGTAGTAAATATTAGCCCGAACCGAGGTGACTTAAATGATAAAGGCAAAGAATATAAACGAATTAGCCAATAACTTGCTGGATCAATTTTTAGATCAAGATGACCGGGAATTCTACGTGCCTATTTACGACGAAATTTTACAGGAACTAAGAGACACGATAATTAACGACCAGGTGGAAGCGCAGACTTTTTTTGTGGCCGGGCAGTCGGGTACAGGTAAGACAACAGCCCTCAATTTTTTAGAGGACGATGAATTAAAGAAGCAGTTTTACGTCAAATATATAAATATGAGAAACTTTTTTGACGATGTAGATGCAGACATCCTCGATTTACTGCTCACCTTTGCCTTTGCTCTCGTCCAGGACACCCATCTTCAGGATCGTTATTATAAAGAACTGATGGCCTCGTAAAAAGTCATTTCGCGAAAT
>JAGLSW010001201.1 GCA_023135565.1 Candidatus Aminicenantota bacterium
CTTTTGAAAAAGTTTGAACAAAACTTTTGATGATTTAAAATTAAAATCGCTCACACGCTGTCTCTTGCGGCGAAGCCGCTTATCGCCTCCCCGTGCGCACGGGGTTTAAAATCAAAAGCGCCACTATGCGGCGAAGCCGCTTATAGGGTGCCCGCGCCACGGGGTTGAAAAAAAGAGTGTTTTCTATTAAAATACATACCTGAAAAGGCAAAAAAATTGAAAAATTCAAGCAAAGTTATTACTCTTAAAGAGGCGGTAAAACAGTTCGTGCATGATGACTGCCATATCTCTTTCGGGGGTTTTACAGTCAATCGCCAGCCTATGGCCTGCGCCTACGAGATCATCCGCCAAAAAATCGAAAACCTCCATGTCTATATCCACTCCGGGGGCCAGGCGTTAGACGTGCTGGTGGGCGCAGGCTGCGTGAAAGCGGTAGAGATAGCCTACGGCGCAAACGGCCGCTTTGCCCCTACCTGCGTGTGTTTCCGCCGGGCGGTAGAAAAGGGCGAACTGTCGGTTGAAGACTATACCAATTACCAGATGACACTGCGTTTTTTGGCTGGGGCTATGGGTGTGCCTTTCCTGCCGGTCAAATCGGGCATGGGTACGGACATCGTCAAGCGCTGGGGTTTCGATGCTGAAATGCGCCGCAAAGACCCGCGTTTGCCCAACCAAAAGTTATTAGTGCAAAACAATCCTTTCGCGAAAAAAAAAAACGAGCCGCTGGTGCTGGTTCCGGCGATCAACCCGGACGTAACGGTTATCCACGCGCAGCAGGCGGATTCCCAGGGCACGGTGCGTATTGCGGGGCTATCTTTTGCCGACGTGGAGCAGGCCCGGGCCTCCCGGCATGTGATCGTTACCTGCGAAGAACTGGTGGAACCGGGCGTGATGCGCGCTGAACCGGATCGCAATCAAATCCCTTTTTTCGTGGTGGATGCGGTAGTGCATGTGCCTTTCGGCGCTCATCCCACTGCCTGTTACGGTTGTTATGATTACGATGCCCGGCACCTTAATATGTATCGCGGCACTGCTTCGGAGGACGAAAAATTCAAACAGTACTTAGATGAATTTGTGTTTTCCGTGAAAAACCAGCGGGAATATTTAGAAAAGATCGGCAGCGGCGTGTTGGAGAGCATCCGGGCGGTGCCTCCTTACGGCTACGCCGCGGGACTACAAAGAGGCGCCTCCGGCGGTCAGGGGGGCTTTTTTGAAAAATCGCCCCCCTGAACCCCCCAAAAAACTTTTGATTAGCCCGGCGTTTGGGCAAATTCTCCAACGTTTAACAAAGGGCACAAACGTTTCGCTAAATAGAAGTTTTGATCAAACTTTTACAAAAGTTTGG
>JAGLSW010001202.1 GCA_023135565.1 Candidatus Aminicenantota bacterium
GAGGCAAGATTGTTTTAGATTTTCCGGCACTGAATGTTACATTCTTGGGCGTTGCAATACTTCTCTTTTTATTGTACAATAAACGCTCGATCCAGAAAATTTCTTGAGAAAATATGTTTATTGAGTAGGTATATTTGAAAATGGAACCGATGATTAAAAAATTGAAAAGAATATCTAAAATGCCCTTCCCGGTTATTTGCCGGAAAATCTACAGCAGGATAAAAAAAAGAAGGCCGCCGCCCCCCGGCGCTGTGTACGATGCTTATATTAACCCGCTGAACTTAGAAACCTGCCGTGATGAAGGCCAGCTTCATATTGCGGGGGATTTTGTGCCTATGAGAAAATCCCCGGTCAGGTGGTTCAAGGTGTATTCGCGGGGCCTCCTGCTGGGTAAAGTCCAACCCAAACCGAAAGACAGCCGCGGCCGTTTGCCCGTGGATTTCAAAGTCCCTTTGTGTAAGTATCATGATAAGTTTGAATTTTATGTAGAACTTGACAACGGCAGCCGGGATTTTTTAGGCAGCCTGGAACTTTCAGACCGCGCCGCGCTGCGGGACTTTGAAAAAGAATTGCCCGAAAAAAGCCGTGATATCGCAGTGCCGCCGCCGGAAATTATTTACCTGACCCAGGGACACCGGGAAGCCGAGGTTTATCTTCGTTCCGTACCCCGGGCCGTTTATAAGCTCAAACAGATTTTTGTCCATATGGGCATCCCCTTTGGAAACATGCGCACTATTTTAGATTTCGGCTGTGGATCAGGGCGGGTGGTGCGCGGTCTTTACGCCGATGACCCCAGCCGTGAAATCTATGGCGCCGATTACAACGAAGAATTAATCGCCTGGGCGAAAAAAAGCCTGCCCGCGGATATTCATTTCATAAAAAATGAGTTAGACCCGCCGCTGCCCGTGGAAGATCAAAAATTCGATCTTATTTTCCTGGTATCTGTTTTTACTCATTTGCCTTTAGAAAGCCAGCATAAGTGGCTGGCGGAGTTCCGGCGTGTGCTTAAAAAAGGGGGAATATTGGTGATTTCATTACACGGTATGACTTATTTAAATAATTTCAGGATAGAGAACCCCGAAGCTTATGAAACCCTGATGAGCAAAGGCTATACCAGTTCTTATGAAGGTTCCGGCGCGGCAGCCGGGAGTAATGAATATTATACCGCCCACCTGCCTGAATATGCGCTGCAAAATATTTTCCAGGACTGGCAAGTGCTGGCTCATTTGCCCGGCGGCAGGATAGACGGGCAGTTGGTTACTTTTAATGTTTTGGGATTTTCCGGCCCCCAGGACCTTTATATACTCACTTCGTGAGGGTTGAATTATGAGTTATGAATGATGAGGGGGCTTCGTAGTAGTGGTGATGTTTGCGCTTCTAAAATTATTAAAAGTTTTGTTCAAACTTTTTCAAAAG
>JAGLSW010001203.1 GCA_023135565.1 Candidatus Aminicenantota bacterium
AACAAAAGTTTTGCGGGGGTGCAGGGGGCAGTTTTTCAAAAGAGCCCCCTGCCCGCCGGAGGCAAAAAAATGTTTAAAATTGGTATCGATATTTTTCAAGAAAAAGCGGACGCCGTCTTAAAAGGGCGAAATATTGCGCTGATAACCGGCAGCAGCAATATCGACTTGAAGGGCGAACCGGTTTTCAAAATCGTAAAAAAACTAACCGGGAAAAAACTGCAAGCTTTGTGGTCGCTGCAGCACGGTTTTTTCGTAGACAAACAGGATAATATGATCCTATCCGACTCTTTTTACTGGCCGGAATTCGATCTCCAGGTTAAGAGCCTGTATGGAGAGAAGCTGCTGCCCCGCGAAGAGTGGCTGGAGGGGATCGACGCCTTATTGGTGGATGTATTCGATGTGGGATCCCGGGTGTATACTTTCCTGAACCACATAGTACGGATTATGAAACACCTATCCGGCAGAGATATTGCAGTAATAGTTCTCGACCGGCCCAACCCCCTGAACGGCATCGACATAGAAGGCAACCTTTCCCAAAAAGATTATTTTAGTATCGTCGGAGAGATACCCGTGCCCATGAGGCATGGGCTTACTGCCGGGGAATTCCTCAGTTATGCGCTCACCTATTTCAGTATCGACATCGAATTAGAAATCATAAAAATACAGGGTTGGGAGCGTAAAGATTTTTTCGACCAAACCTGGACCTATCCTTCTCCCAACATGCCGGCTTTTGCCACTGCCCTTGTCTATCCCGGGGCGGTGATGTTGGAAGGGACCAATCTTTCTGAAGGTAGGGGCGCCACCCGGCCTTTTGAATTTGTGGGCGCTCCTTTTATAGACAATTTTCGGTTGGTCAAAGAATTAGAAAGTTTAGACCTGCCCGGGGTGACTTTTGTACCGGTTTTTTTTAAGCCCGAATTTTCTAAATTCAGCAGCGAAGTGTGCAAAGGTGTGTTGGTTACTCCCACCGCTAAATCTAAGCTGCGCAGTTTTGCCGTTTATTATGAGATCATCAGGTTAGTGAAGCGCCGTTACCCGGACCTGTTCCGCTGGCAGGAGCCGCCTTATGAATTCGAATATGAACGTCCGCCTATAGATATGATCTGCGGTTCAACTTTTTCCAGGGAGTCTATCGAAAAGAATCTCCCTTTTGCCGCGATAGAAGCCCTGATAGAGCGGGAGATCGAGCAGTACCGGGAAGAGACTGCGCCTTTTTTATTATATTGAGCGAGTTTTTGCAGTGCATTCATCATCGTGGTCTCGATGACGACCGGGCGATAGAATTTTCCGATATTATTTTGGTATTGGCCCTATTCATGGTATAATATCACCATGACAAAGAATAGAATCGTTGTAACAGGATTGGGAGTGGTCTCTCCTGTCGGTATAGGTATAGAACAATTCTGGACGGCATTGATGGCCGGGAAAAACGGGGTTGCACCGATCAGCGGTTTCGATACCACCGACTTCTCTTCAAAAATAGCTGCGGAAGTTAAAGATTTTGACCCGGGAGATTGGGTCGATGCCAAAATCGCTAAAAGAACGGATAGGTTTATCCACTTCAGCCTGGCTGCTTCAACTATGGCTGTGGAAGATGCCGGTCTCGATGACTTTCCTTTTGACGGGAACAGGGCCGGCGTGATTATCGGTTCCGGTATCGGTGGTTCCGCTACCATAGAAGATGGCCACGATAGACTGAAGGAAAAAGGCCCCAGAGGGATGAGCCCTTTCTTCATATCGAAACTGCTTATAAATATGGGCGCTTCCATGGTCTCGATTAAATACGGTTTAAAGGGGCATGTGTCGGCTCTATCCATGGCCTGTTCAACCGGTGCCAATGCCATCGGCGATGCGGCCCGGATATTGGAGCGAGGCGACGCGGACATTATGCTGGCAGGAGGATCAGAGGCGTCTATAACGCCCCTGGCTTATGGTGGATTTTGCGCCACCCGGTCTATGTCCCGGAGAAACGATCAGCCGGAAAAGCCAGCCGCCCTTTTGATAAGAACCGGGATGGCTTTGTGATGGGAGAGGGCGCCGGTGTAGCGGTTTTAGAAACGCTGGCACATGCCCGCGGGCGCGGCGCTCGCATTTACGCTGAACTTGCCGGGTACGGCAATACTACCGATGCCTATCACTTTACAGCGCCCCAACCTTCGGGAGACGGCATGGCCCGCTCGATGCTCAGGGCGCTCGATGACGGCGGTATTAGCCCCGGCGATGTAGGCTATATTAATGCCCACGGTACTTCGACAATCTTAAACGATAAGATTGAAAGCCTGGCTATTCAAAAAGTCTTCGACAGCCGGGCAAAAAAATTAAAGATCAGTTCCATAAAATCCATGATCGGCCACTTGTTGGCTGCTTCCGGGGCTGTGGAATTTACAGCCACAGTCATGAGTATCTTCACCGGTGTGGTTCCCCCCACCATCAACTACGAAGAACCGGACCCGGAATGTCCCTTAGATTATGTTATCGAGGGAGCAGAAGCCATCGACTTAGAAGTTGCCCTGAGCAATTCTTTCGGTTTTGGTGGTGGCAATGTGACTCTTGCTGTTAGAAAATTTCGGAGTGAAACATGAAAATCCCAAAACTCCAAATCGGTAATATTACCGCGGAATTACCGATCATCCAGGGCGGTATGGGAGTAAGGGTGTCCCTGTCATCCCTGGCTTCCGCCGTGGCTAACGAGGGTGGTATAGGCACTATTGCCAGTGTCGGGCTGGGTGATTTAGAGATTCTGGAGCGTGAATTTGTAAAACAATCGAGTGGAGCCCTGACCAAAGAAGTTCGTAAGGCAAGAAGTATGTGCAATTCAAAGGGGCATATCGCCGTCAATATTATGGGTGTGCTCAGCAATTCAGACGACCTGGTCAGGGCCGCTGTAGAAGCTGGAGCCCAGATCATCGTTTATGGCGCCGGCCTGCCCATAAACCTGCCTACACTGGTAGAGGACAGCCCGGTAAATCTTGTTCCGATAGTAAGTTCCGCCAGGGTAGCGAATTTAATACTTAAAGTTTGGGATAAACGCTATAATAGGACTGTAGACGGTTTTATTATAGAAGGCCCTTTAGCAGGAGGTCATCTCGGTTTTTCGGAGGAGCAGCTCAGGGACCCGCAAAATTTTTCTCTCGATAAGATCCTACCTGAAGTAATGGAAACAGTGAAAGAATACGAGGATAAATTTGGGCAGAAGATTCCCCTTATCGCGGCTGGGGGTATTTTTACCGGCCGGGATATAGCCCGGATGCTCTCCCTCGGCGCATCGGGAGTGCAGATGGCCACCCGTTTCGTATGCACCGAGGAGTGCGATGTGTCGCCGGAATTCAAGCAAGCCTACCTCGATCTCAAGGAAGAGGATATTACTATTATTAAGAGTCCCGCCGGTTTGCCGGGACGGGCCATTCGCAACAAGTTTTTAAAGGGCCTGGAAACCCATGTGAAGTTAAAAATCAGATGTCCTTACAAATGTCTTACTACATGCAAAATAACGGAAGCAAGGTATTGTATTGCCAGGGCTCTTTTGAATTCCTATTTCGGCAAGGTAGACGAGGGTCTTATCTTCTGCGGGCAGAATGCCCACCGCATCGAAAAGATCGTAACGGTTAAGGAACTTATAGCTGAACTTAAGACCGAATTAGAAGCAGCGTAGAACAAAGGGCATTTAGCATTTAAACAATGAGCAATGAGCAATGAGCAATTAACATCCGACAAGGGCTGCTGCTGTCCGATGCTAAATTTTCAATGCTCCGCATCCGTTCAAGAGTAAAAAAAATTAGCCTCCCGGCAAGTCTCGAGAGGGTTAACACACCCCGTCGCTTCGGGGAAAAAAAAGAAAACCCCCTCAGCGCCACCCCTCTCGAGAGGGGTGGACCGCCAAGGTGTTCCGCTCTTTAGCGGTACACCGTAGGCGGGACGGGGTGTGTCAGCTCTCTTGAGCGCCCTCCTCCTCCACCAGCAGCGCGATCTCTACTGCATCGGTATAGTGCAGCGCCGGGTCGTCGGCCAGGGCCGGGTCGCGGGACCCTTTTAGGATGGCCTGGAGTTTGGGGATGAGTGGTTTTAATGAAGGATGGGTTTCCGGGTCATTTAATAGTTCTTTTAAAAGAGCCTCCATCTCGTCTGTTTTGTTCTCCTGGAGCGCCTGCCGGAAGGCTGCGCACAACCGCCCGCTGCCGCTTTGATTCTCCCCGCCGTCGCGGCGGTAGGAGAGGTAGAGTTGGACAGCCTGCTTGCGCGCCTCTTCCGCCGCTGCTGAGTTCCCCTCCGCCTTTTCCAGGTTGCAGAGGACTTCCCAGGTTTTCCAGGGAGTAGCCGCATGACCGTAGGGTTTTCTACATTCGATAGCCCGTAAAATCTCCCGGCGCGCTTCGTCGTAACGCTGGAGCTTGATTAACCTGATGGCAATATTGTTACGAGCAAGCCCTTCATCTGCCATATTATTGGCCTCAACATAAATATCCGCTGCCTGTCGTAAGAACGTAACCGCTTCTTCTAAGCGTTCCATTTTGTCGTAAAGCAGTCCTAATTGGTTTAGCGTATCGGCCTCGCCCGGCGGATTGTTTTGCCGCACGTTGATGGCCAGGGACTGCCGGTAAGCCTGCTCCGCCGCTTCATAATTCCCTGCTTCTTCATGCACCCTGCCGGTCTGGTGATAGGCAACTGCCACCATGCCCGGTTCGCCCAGGTTCTCGAATATCTCTCTTGCTTCATCATGAGCTTTGATGGCTTCTTCATAACGCCCCTGCAGCATACGCACCGTGGCGAGTTGTCCTTTCCCAACAGCAGCCTGCCTATTATCCTTTAGTTGTTCCGCAAGTTTTATGTTTTTTTCATAAGCAGCGGCAGCTTCTTGCAAACGACCAAGATCAAGTAGGCAATCTCCCTGTCTGGTGAGCAAAACAGCCACCATCCGGGCAGCGCTTTTACTGCCCTGGTCTGCCAATGCCTGGAAACGGCTTCGCGCCTCTGCCAGGGGCTGGAGCGCCGACCCGGCTGCGCCGCCCCCACTCAGTACTTGCCCGTGTAAATTATAAGCCATGGCTGTATCGTAAGCGGCTCCCGGGTAAGCTTCTTCTCCTGCATGCACGCATTTATCCAACAGGGCTTGCGCTGCCTGTAAAGCCCCGGGGAAATTGCCGATGTCCAATAATCTATCGACTTGAGCACCAAATGATGCGAACCGGCTGTGGCTCCAGTCGGGCAATTTTTCCGCCTCCTCTTCCCGGATGGCCACCACCCGGGCCAGCAGGTGTTTCCTGCCTAACTGGGCGATCAATGTTTCCAGGCTTGTTGTTAGGTCTACGGTTGCCTCCGCGTTGCCCAAGACCTGCACCCGTTCCAGCAGGCGGATCAGGTTGGGCAGTTCCAGGGTGGTTAAATTGAGGGCAATACGAGCGTCCTGGGAGAGTTGGCCGTATAAAAAAGCGGCCAACTGCGTCATGCTCTCGACCCAGCGGGTGGTAGCGGCGGGCAACTGTTTTTCGTCCAATTCCCGGCGCAAGTAGGGGCACAGGGCCGGGTGGAAGCGGAAAAAACCGTAAGGCATGGCTTCCGCCAGCCCGGTCTCAACCAGTTTGGACAGCAGCGCGTCTCGCTCTTCTTCGCTGAGTTCCAAAACCACCTGTAAAATAGCGGCATTTGCGCCGCCCTGGAATAGGCCCAGGGGAGGGAGCTTGTCTCTTAGCTCTTGGGGCAGACGGCCTAAGGAAAGCTCCACGCTGGCAAAAAGCGACCGCTCCCTTTCGTCGGGATAGGCTTTGTGTAGTTCGGCCATCAATCGGCCTACATTCTCCGCTGCTTGCCTGACCCCGAAACGGCTGATGTAAGGAGCCAAAAGCACAAGGCTGCGGGCATGCCGGTTGACGGCTTCGACTAAGGCCTCCACCTCCGGCGCAGCCGCGCCCGAATCGTCCTCTTTGGGCGTCAGGCCCGCCGTGGTCATGGCCTGATGCACTAACTCTACGGCGTCGTCTTTGGTAAGGCGGCTCAAGGTGACCCGGTGGGGCTTCCCGTCGAAAGGTTCAGGCAGGGCTTCGCGGGAAGTGAAAAGCAGCCGCGTTTCGCCTGTTTTTTGCAGTTTTTGGCACAACTGGAAAAGTGTTGTTAGCTCTTCCGGTTCAAAACGGGTTATATCTGCTTTTGATTCACTTTCATCGGAAGTTTTTTGGGGGTCCAGGGGGCGATTTTTCAAAAAAGCCCCCTGGCCGCCGGAAAACTTTTGATTAGGGAGAAGCGATTCCATGTTGTCTAAGACGATCAGGGCGCTCTTGTTGCGCAGCTCGCGCTCAATAGGATGCAGCGCCTTGTTCAACAACTCACCTTCGCCGTACTCAGCAACCGAATAATTGGGAACAAGCTGTCTGCCGATGGCGTCCACCACAGTGCGCACATCATAGACATGCTCCGCGCTGACGAAAACCGCCCGGTCAAACCTATCGGTGCGGATCAACCAGCGAGCCAACTCTACGGCCAGCGTGGTCTTGCCTTCCCCGCCCTGGCCGCACACTACGGCGTAAGGCTTCTGTTCCAACAACCGCTCCAACGTCAAAAGCTCCCGGCTGCGCCCGATAAAATGATGCTCCGGGGTAGGGGGCAGCGCGCCGAAACGCCTCTCTAAAGTTTCCCGGTCGATCTCCCGAATATCCTGCGAAGGCACATGGGTGAGCAACTGCAAGTCCTCCTGCTCCTGGTACAACACCGGCACAAACCAGTCCTGCAATTCCAACCGCCCGGCCCCGAATATCTTGAGACGAAAAGAGTCGGACTTTAACTCCCGCTGCCCTTCCAGCATGGCTCCGCCTACGCGGACGCCTGCAGCCAGCTTGCCGTAAAAAGCCTGCACGAAACGGCGCGCCGTCTCCACCAGCACCGAATGACTCATAGCCACTACCGAAGCCACTCCCTGTTCCAACAGGGCCGCGGCTACCGAAGCCGTGGGGTCTTCTTCGGTTTTTGCCGATTGACAGGCTTCTAAAAAAAATAAGGGGATACGAAAGCCCCTGATGACAGCGGCTAACTCCGTGGCGTCGATGATCTTAGAACTCCGCTTCTCTAACTTTTTTTGATCTCCCGGCTTTTCAAAACACAATCCGCCCAACCCCACGTCGGGGCGAAACACGCCGTGGCCGTCGAAATGAACCACATGATAAGGCGCTCCCGCATCCTGCGCCCGGTGCAGTTCTTTTTCTAAGGCCGGGAAAGTAGGCGGCGACAGCACGTTGAGTTTGACCAACTGGCCTAAGTTCTCTACGGCGGTCACCAAAGGCAGCGCGCTGGCCCGGTGGTCGATGTACCCGGCCCGCTCATCTTCGGGCCGGGGCGAAACCAGCAGGATGCGAATCGGCGGTTCGGAAACAACGGCGTCATAAACACGGCGGAAAGGCAATCTCCGCCGCACCGATACAGGCTGGCCGCCCTGGAATAAATACCCTACTTCGTCATGCAGCAGTTCCCAGGGCAAGCCCAGCAGCAGCGCGGCTGCTTCGTCGGCTTCTTGCCCGTTTTCGTCGGTTTCTTGCCTCCGGCGGGCAGGGGGCCCCGCGGCGCGGGGGGCCGATGAGGGGCTTTCCGGTGACGAAGAGTCATCAGGCGTTCCTACGTTTTTTTCTTGACCGGCTGGGTTCATGAATACGGTAAAACGCCTTGCGATACCGCTGCCTGCTTTCTCCCAGGCGGCAAATACATTCCGCACCGATTCGTCACCGAAAACAGCATCAAAAAGCATCTTGCCCCATTCCGGCAATTGCTTTTCCACTTTCGCGGCCCGCTCCTTAAAAACGCCCGTGGGCCAGAGGTAGTACTTCTCCAAATACCAGCGCAGATCCTCTGCTTCGATAGGGCCGAGAGGGGCGGTAAACCGGAAAGAACCTTCCTCTACGGCTTTCTCTTCTCCCGCGGGGATATAAGATAATTTAGCCCCGGCCCCGGCCCGGCGTTTACCCTCTTCGGTTACTATGTGGGGTTCCGATAGCTCTAATAATAGTTCGGCTAAAGGTTTGACCTGGGGTTTTTCCATGGGCTGGACGCCGTTGGGCGAACGTTCACCTAAAGCCGCCAGGATTTGCGGCATGGCTTCAGTAATAAGACCCGGCCCCTTAAGCGCCAGTTTGACGCCCACCAACTCTTTCTTGAAATACTGCTTTAACACATCCTTTTTTAGGCCCAGCAGCAGCGGGATCACCGGGAAATCTTCGGGTTTTTCTTTTTGGCCCCGCACCTGGAGGGCATAGTCGGTCTCTAATTTTACCCAGGAGGAAACCAGCGCGTCGGCGCTGAGCACCACGATAAACGCCCGCGCCGTGTCGATTTCCTGCTTTATTTTGGTTTCCAATTCGTCGCCGGGGCGCATGTGACGCGAATCTATCCAGGTTTCGAAATCCCGGCTCTCAATGCTTTCCCCCAGGGCCGTTACGAAATCATTATCTTTCGTGCTGTGCGAAATAAAAATACGTCCTTTGCTCATATTCACTTCCATCTCAACAGGCGGGAAATTAAAAGATAACATTGCTTTCCTGTTGAATACTAAGTTGTACAACACCGGGAAAAGAAAGTCAACCCCGTGCGCACGGGGGGGCAGCGGGTGAGCGCTTTTGATTTTTTCAACAAAAGTTTTGATCAAACTTT
>JAGLSW010001204.1 GCA_023135565.1 Candidatus Aminicenantota bacterium
TCAAACTTTTTTAAAAGTTTGGCCCCCGGCAGGGCCTGCGGAGCTTATAGACTGGGTGCGCCGCACCCCCGCCGGAGGCAATTGTAAGTGAACATTTATATTGTGCATGTACTTTTTCGATTTGTTCATATGTACATTCCCGATGTGCACATGCTTTTCGGTTTTGTGCACGTGAACATTGCCGGTGTACAGGTGAACACTTTACATGCGCACATGTTTTTTTATTTTTACCCTTTCATCCAATTCCCTATTCTCAAAGAGAAATGCTCTTGAATCGGTCTGAAATGTTTTTCGTCAACAATCAAACACAATTCCGCGGTCATGTTGATGTTCTCTCTGTTCATAGGCAGCAATAATATCTAAATCTTCTTCTTTAACGGCTGCATATTTTTGAGTTATATTATCTAACAGGTTTTCAGGGCTGCCTGACGTGTCTTTAGATCCTTTTGCCCTATAGGTGAATCTATGTTTGCTGCCGGTAACTTTTCTATTACCGGTTTTCCGGTTGAATGAACCACCCTTTAATTCCATTATTTTTTTTATGGCAGAGGCGTCTTGCAGTTTTAGTATCCATTCGATGAGTTCTAATTTCTGTGCTTCGACATTCACGTTAGCCTCCTTTTTTAAAAGTCATGATACTATATAATACCGTAATTTCTTCACAAATTCAACTAACGGCAGTATAAATTTATCGTTAATCACTTAGAACGAAAAAACGCGACTGCCGATTTCTTGTTAATTTCGCTTTTGGGGTGACGCGGCTGGATTCGGGGTAATGCGGCAAAACCCCGGGGCTGCCGGTTGCAAAAACCTATCCTAAGTACTATAATAAGGATATGAAATATTTACCCGTCGGTATCCAGACTTTCCGCAGCCTGATCGAAGGAAACTACCTCTATGTAGATAAAACAAAAGAAATTTACGAATTATTCGCCGGGGGTGGGAAATACTATTTCTTATCCCGCCCACGCCGCTTCGGTAAATCACTCCTGGTTTCTACCTTAAAAGAAATATTTTCCGGCAGTAAAGAACTATTTGAAAAGCTCTGGATTTACGATAAGATCGAGTGGAAAAAACACCCTATCATTCACCTCGATTTTTTAGGAAAGAAAAACGGGAACGCGGCGGAACTAAACGAAACCCTGGAATTCCTGATTAACCAAAATGCGCAGACATATGGAATAAAACTAAAAGAAAAAGGTTACGATAAACGGTTTAATGAACTCATTCGCAAACTGGCAAAAGAAGAAAAGGTAGTCATACTGGTGGACGAATACGACAAGCCCATCATCGACCATATCGAGAGACCGGAAATCGCCAAAGAAAACCGTAATATCCTGAGAACCTTTTATGAAGCGATTAAAGAAGCTGATGAACACCTGACTTTCGTTTTTATTACCGGGGTTTCAAAGTTCTCGACAGGTTCGTTATTTTCCGGCCTGAACAATCTCAGGGACATAACGATTTCCACTTCATTTACTACGCTGTTAGGATACACCCATGAGGAGTTTCTCCATTATTTTAAAGACCGTATCGAAAAAATGGCCGGGGAAGACGAAGAACAGTTAATCGAAAACATAAAAAACTGGTACAACGGCTATTCCTGGGACGGGGAACATTTTGTCTATAATCCCTTTTCGATATTGAATTTATTCCAGGAAGAACGATTCAGCAATTATTGGTTTACCACCGGCACTCCGACATTTTTAATTAATGTGATAAAAGAGAGGGACTTCCCTATCGACGAATAAAGTGGACCCCTTTGTCAA
>JAGLSW010001205.1 GCA_023135565.1 Candidatus Aminicenantota bacterium
CGATATTCGGTGTTCGGTGTTCGATGTTCGATATTTTTTTCGGTTCTGACCCGCCGGAGGCAAGAATTATACAAAACCGGTGATATTACCCGTTGGCTGCCCACCGGGGAAATCGAATTTTTAGGCCGGACGGACCACCAGGTCAAGCTCAGGGGTTACCGCATCGAATTAGGAGAGATCGAGAACCGGTTATCGCAGCATGAATCTATAAAGGAAGCAGCCGCGGTAATCAAAGAAGGAGAAGACGGCAGTAAATTCATCTGCGCATACTATGTATATGAAGCGGATAAAGATCCCGAATTGATGCCCTCGGCAGGTGATTATTTAATCTGGGACGATCTTTTGTACTATGCCATGGCCCATGACAAGTTAAAGAACAACAGTTATAAAATAGCCATCGAACGGATAGTAAAAGGTAAAACCGTCGTAGAAGTAGGCACCGGCAGAGACCTGATACTGGCCCGGTTAGCAGTGGATGCCGGAGCCGAAAAAGTCTACGCCATCGAAATTATGGAAGAATCCTATTTAAAAGCCAAAGAAAATCTTAAGAAATTCGGCCTGGAAGATAAGATCGTATTGATCCACGGTGATTCCCGTGATGTAGAGCTGCCCGAAAAAGTGGAGGTGAATCTAACCAACCAGATCGGTTCCATCGGCAGTTCGGAAGGCGGCATCGTGCTTCACAACGACGCCCGCCGGTTTTTAAAGGAGAAGAGTTATGTCATCCCGCACCACTGTGTCACTAAGATTGCGGCCGTAACCCTTCCCGGTTCCCTGCGGGATGAACCCGCCTTCAGCATTACCTCCCGGGAATACACGGAGAAAATATTTGAAAAGTTCGGTTATGAATTCGATGTCAGGCTTTGTATCCAGCATCTACCCAAAACCGGCATCATATCCGACGCCGGTATTTTCGAAGACATAAATTTTCAGGACGTCATAGAGAATGAAGCCAGCCACCGGATCAACCTGACCATAAAGCGGGAAACCAAATTAGACGGATTTATCCTCTGGATTAATTTTTATACCGTACCGGACCACCTGATCGACACCTTAGCCCAGGAGCATATCTGGAAACCTGTTTATTTCCCCGCCTTTTCCCCACCCCTGGAAGTCGATAAAGGAGACCGGATAGAAGCCGATTGTATCCGCACGCTCGGCAGCAGCGAACCCTGGCCCGATTATAAAGTAAAAGGCCACCTGGAAAAAAAGGACGGCCGGAAAATTGCCTTTGAGTATAACATGCCCTATCATGAGAAAACCTACAAAGGGACGCCCCTGTACAAGGGATTATTCACCAATGAGCCGCGCCGGTCATCAGGTGATATTTCCACTGCCCCCGGGGACTATGAATTAAGGCGATTCCTCGGTGAGAAATTGCCCGATTACATGATCCCCGCCTATTTTGTGCCTTTAAAAGAGCTCCCCCTGACCACCACCGGGAAGATAGACCGCCGCGCCCTGGCGGACCCCGCCATGGTAGGCAGCGAAAGAAAAGAAGAATATGCCGCACCCGAAGGCGAAGTAGAAAGCAAACTGGTCGAAGTCTGGGAAAGCGTATTGGGCCGGCAGGAAGTCGGTGTGAATGAGAATTTCTTTATGATCGGCGGCGACTCCATTAAAGCCATCCAGATCGTTTCGCGGCTGCACAATGAAGGTTATAAAATCAAAGTAAGCGATGTTTTCCAGAACCCCGTGATTACCGATCTCGCTCACAAAGTGGAACACAAAGAAGCGGGAAGAATCCCCGAACAGGCCCCGGTCACGGGCCGGGCGCCGCTGCTGCCCGCCCATGAAGAGTTCTTCAAGAAAATTACAATACACCCCCACCATTATAACCAGGCAGTCATGCTTTCTTCGCCGGAAGGATTTGACGAAGAAGCGGTCGGGGCCGTATTTAAGAAGATAATGGAACATCATGACGCGCTCAGGATGAGTATTCACCGGGAAGGCGGCGGGATTTTCCTGGAAAATCACGATCTCGACTATCCTCTCGATTTGAAAACCTTCGATTTCCGGTCCATCGAAGATAAGGAAAAAGCCGCCGCGGAACTGCTGTCCAAAGCCGACGAAATTCAGGCAAGCATCGATTTGGAAAAAGGCCCCCTATTAAAATTGGGATTATTCCGGTTAGCCGGCGGCGACCGGCTGCTGATCGTGCTTCATCACCTAATAACGGACGGCATTTCCTGGCGTATTCTTTTTGAAGACATCGACACCCTTTATCGCCAGTTCAGTAAGGGGGAGTCTTTTTCCCTGCCCTTAAAAACCGACTCCTATAAATACTGGGCCGGGCAGTTGCCGGAATATGCCGCCAGCCCCGGATTTTTGGTTGAAAAAGAGTATTGGGCCGGCCTGGAGTCCATGGAAATACCGGTTATCCCTTACGATTTTGAAAGCGCGGATAATCTTATAAAAGACACCTTAAGCGGATATTTCCGGCTTGCGGAGGAAGAAACCCGGCTTTTATTGACCGAAGTCAATGAAGCCTTCAACACTGAAATTAACGACATCCTGCTCTGCGCTTTGGGCCTGGCATTTAGCAAGCAGGCGGGTTCCGGCAGGGTGCTGGTCAACCTGGAAGGTCACGGCCGGGAAGAAATTTTAGATCATGTAGATATAAACCGCACCGTAGGCTGGTTTACATCCATCTACCCGGTGATTTTAGATGTATCATCCGGGAGTGATCTATCCAGCTCGATCAAGAAAGTCAAAGAGAGTTTACGCCGGGCGCCCAACCGGGGAATCGGGTATGGGATTTTGAAATATTTGACCCCCGGGAAGCATAAGCAGGACATAGAATTCAAATTAGAACCCCAGGTCAGTTTCAACTACTTAGGCCAGTTTGACGCGGACATGGAAAAGAGGTCTTTCGGTGCCGCCGCCGAACCTTCCGGGCGCACAATGAGCCCGGAAGGAGTACGGGAGTTCGACATCGATATAAACGGCATGATTGCCAACCGGCAGTTGGTAATGTCCATAAATTACAGCAAAAAACAATTTAAAAATGAAACCATCACGCAGATCCTGGAAAATTTTGAACAGGAATTAAAAAACATTATCTCTTTTTGTTCGTCGAAAGAAGACAAAGAGCTCACCCCCAGCGATTTAACGCACAATGAGTTATCCTTAGAGGAGATAGACGCCATAGAGGACCAATTAGATATATAAATCCAGATTACACCCGGCCTTTACCCCGGGCATTAGGCGCCCCGGAGGCCGAAGGAGAAAAGATGAATGGCAGCTAAAGCGAATATCGAAGACATATATCCCTTAACGCCCATGCAGGAAGGCATGTTATTTTATTCCCTGAACCGGGACACAGCCGGAGCGTATTTTGAACAAGTATCATACCGCCTTCACGGCGAACTCGACATAGAACCGGTCAAAAAAAGTCTAAAAGCGCTAATGCAGCGCCATGATATTTTGCGCACGGTTTTTATCCATGAAAAGGTTAAGCGGCCCGTGCAAGTAGTGATGAAAGAGAGGAAAATCGATTTCACCTACGAGGACGTCGGCAGTGTAAAGACTAAAGCCGAACGAGAAGCCCGGGTAAAAGAGATTAAAGAGCAGGACAGGCAGCGTCCTTTCGTATTGAGCAAAGATGTGTTGATACGGGTCACAGTGGTGAAACTGGCCCGGGATGAATACGAATTTACCTGGAGCCACCCTCACATTATTATGGATGGTTGGTGTATGGGAATAATTATCGGCGAGTACCTGGAGATTTATAGGAGCTTTTTAGAAAACAGGCCTCCGGATTTAGCCCCGGTAAAACCCTTTAAGAGTTACATCCAGTGGCTGGGAAAAAGAGATATCCGCGAATCTCTGGCCTATTGGACAAGTTACCTGGAAGATTATAATGCCCCGGCTTTTATCCCCCGGTTAGAAACCCGCACCTCCGGGGGGGGAGGATTCGATAGGCAGAGAGTAACTATCCTATTGACAACTGAACAGACCTCCGCCTTAAACAACCTGGTAGGGAAAAATTCCGTGACAATAAATACCCTTGTGCAAACAGCCTGGGGTCTTGTTTTAGGAAAATATAAAGGTGAGCGGGATGTTATTTTCGGCGCAGTGGTATCGGGCCGGCCCGCGGAAATAAAGGGTGTGGAAAGAATGATCGGCTTATTTCTCAACACTGTTCCGATGCGCATCCGGGTGCGGGAAAGGGAAAACTTCATCGAGTTAATGCGCCGGGTGCAGCAGGAAATCCTGGCGAGCGAACCTTATCATTATTGTTCTTTGGCAAGTATCCAGGCCGTCAGCCCCATGAAACGGGATTTATTCGATCATATTTTCGTTTCCCAGAATTTTCCCATAAGTGAAAAGATAGCCGGAGCCGCCGCCCAGGGGCGCAGCCAGCTATTCCAGGTATCGGGAGTAGAAACTTTCGAGTATACCAGTTATGATTTTGTAGTGCACGTATCTTATGATAGGCAGCTTTCGTTACGGTTGGATTATAATGGCAGGGTGTATGAAAAAGAAATAATCGAAGGGATTGCCCGCAGCCTGGAACAGATGCTCACGCAGGACCTGGGAAAAATCGAGATCAAGGAACTGTGCAGGCTGGACGGAGAAAAGAAACGGCGGATGTTGGAAGAATTCAATGAAGACCTGGAAGACGAATAGTTTTTTTCGGCCCGCGGATCCCGGTGGATCGAACCCGGGAAGATATCGAAATAAAGGGAATATCAAAAAATATGAAAACGGAGGATAAATCCTAATGAAAAAGAAAGTGTTCCAGCATAAACTGCAGGAAATTTTTACTCGATACCCCGATCGTACAGCATTGGAATACGGAAACCTCAGCGTCACCTACGGAGAATTAGACAATAAAAGCAGCAGCGCAGCGGCCTGGATATTGGGCAAGGGTATCGAACCCGGCACATTTATCGGCATATTGGTGGAAGACCGGGCAGACCTGGTAACCGCCATTATCGGTATTTTAAAAGCAGGTTGTGCATTTGTTCCCCTTTCTTCGGCCCTGCCCCGGAATCGGATCGAAGCCATGCTCGAAGCCACGCAGCTTGGTTATATATTTATCGACGACATCAATGCCCGGCGATTTCCCAGTATAAAAGCCGGTGGAGAAGCGATTGAAACCATGAATTTCCGGCATGCCTGCGCTCTGCGGGAAAACCGCGGTCCGGCCCCTGAAGCGGAGGTGCAATATGACCCCGAGGGGCCGGTATACATATATTTTACTTCGGGAACCACCGGCACCCCCAAAGCGGTAGTCGGCCGTAACAAAAGTTTGCTTCATTTTATCGAATGGGAAATCGATACATTTAAACTTGACTGCACATCCCGGGTATCGCAATTTACCATACCCACTTTCGATCCCTATTTGCGGGATATATTTGTTCCCCTGCTGGCCGGCGGCGCAGTCGTCATCCCCGGTGATAAAGACGTGGTGCTCGAATCCACCGGGCTGCGAGAGTGGCTTAACGCACACCGGATAGTTTTGACCCACTGCGTAACCTCTCTTTTCCGGTTATTGTGCCGTAATCCCTTAACCCCCGGTGATTTTAAAGACCTGGAATATATCCTGCTCGCCGGGGAAAAAACCAATCCCTCCGATCTAATTTACTGGTATGGTATATTTGGGGACCGGGTGCGGCTGGTTAATCTTTACGGGCCTACCGAAACCACCCTGGCTAAAATTTATTACCCCATCAAACCGGCGGACGTCCAGCGGGAGAGGATACCTATCGGGAAACCGATAAAAGGCGCGCGGGCCGTCATACTGGACGAAAAAAGAAACATATGCGATGAATTGGAAATAGGAGAAATCGCCATTCGCACACCGTACCGCAGCCTCGGTTACTACAATGACCCGGGCTTGAACCGCGATAAGTTTATACAGAACCCGTTTACCGATGATCCAAAAGATATTATCTACCTTTCCGGCGACCTGGGGCGGATGCTGCCTGACGGGAATATCGACATCTTAGGGCGGGTTGACCGGCAGGTCAAAATACGGGGCATGCGCATCGAGTTAGATGAAATAGAAAGCGCTTTAATCAAGCGGCCCGGGGTAAGGGAAGCCGTGGTTTTAAAGCGGGAACTTGCCGAAAACAACGAAATACTCCATGGATTTATAACGCTTTCCTCGTCGGGGCAATCGCCCGCCGGGGATTTTATCGACAGTGTAAAGGAAGATTTAGGCGCCGGACTGCCCGATTACATGGTGCCCGCCATCATCCAAATCATTGAACAGCTGCCCCTCAGAGCGAATGGAAAAGTAGATTATGAAGCCTTAAAGGAACAGGCAGCCCGGTATGAAAAAAAAATAGTGCCGCCGCGGAATGCCGTGGAAAAGAAGCTGCATGCCCTGTGGGCGGAACTTCTCGGCCGGGAGAAGTTCGGCATCGGCGACAGTTTTTTCGAATTGGGCGGGAATTCTTTAACTATAATGTCTTTAATAACGAAGATACACAAAGAATTCGATGTGCGGATTTCCTTAGGGGAAATATTCAACAATCTTACCATCGAAAAGCAAGCCGGGATCATATCCGGATTAGTAGAGGAAACGTGCATATCCATCGAACCGGTGGAGGAAAAGGAGTATTATCCCCTTTCCCCGGCGCAGGCCCGTTTATATATTTTGCAGCAGTTGGATAAGGAAAGCACCGGGTACCACATATCCCAGGTTATCCCCCTAAAAAAAGCGCCCGAAAAAAAGAAATTGACCGGGATCTTCCGCCGGTTAATAAACCGTCACGAAAGCCTGCGCACATCGTTTTTAACTATAAATGACCGCCCGGTACAGCAAATCCACCCTGCCGGGAAGATCGAATTTTCTATAGAAAACCAGGACACACCGGGCACGCCTGGGGCACGGGAATCCCGTCAATCGCCGCCCGCCGCACCATCTTTCATTCGTCCTTTCGATTTAGCGCAAGCGCCCCTGATGCGGGCAGGCTTGCAGGAACAGGAAACGGGAACCTGGCTGCTGTTGATCGACATTCATCATATTACAGCGGACGGCCTATCCGTGGACCTCCTGGCCCGGGAATTCTTCGCCCTGGAAAGAGGTGAAAATCTGCCCCCGCTGCGGCTGCAGTATAAAGATTATACATTGTGGCAATTAAACGAAAGAAACAGGGAAACGATCAAAGAACAGGAAGCCTATTGGCTGAAGGAATTTTCCGGGGAAATCCCGGTGCTTAGCCGCATCCCCACCGATTATGAAAGGCCCGCGGTGGTTAGTTTCGAAGGCAGCGCCGTATCTTTTGCCCTGGAAAGCAAGACCACGAAAGCGTTAAAAGAATTATGCCGGCACGAAAATGTCACCATGTTTATGCTGCTGCTGGCGGCATTCAGTATCCTGGCGGCCCGGCTGGACAGCGGGGAAGACGTGGTCGTAGGCACACCCATCGCCGGGCGCAGTCACCCCGACCTGGAAAAAATAATCGGCATGTTTGTCAACACTTTGGCCCTGCGCAATTATCCCCGGGGCGACAGGCCCTTTATCGAATTTCTCCGGGAATTAAAAGACCGGACTGTCGCGGCCTTCGAAAACCAGGAATATCCTTTCGAAGAGTTGGTAGATAAAGTCGCAGTGCGGGACACCGGCCGTAATCCTCTTTTCGACATCATGTTTGCCCTGAACACCGTGCAGGAAGCAGCCGGAGATAACCGGGCGGAGAACAGGGAAGACGCGGCCCCCGCAGCACCCGCCGGGTCCGGTTTTACCCGCCATGGCGAAAGTTCCACTAAATTCGACCTAATCCTCACCGGTCAGGAATCGCCGGCAGACCTTTCTTTTATTATGCAGTACAGCACCAAAATCTTCAAAGTCGAAACCATAGAACGGTTCATCGGTTATTTTACAGGAATCCTCTCGTCCATAGCCGGGAACCCCCGGCGAAAAATAGCGGGAATAGAGATACTTTCGGAAGAAGAGAAACGGCTTATTCTTTTCGAATTCAACGACACGGAGGTGGATTTCCCCCATGATAAAACCATTCACCGGTTATTCGAAGAGCAAGTAGAGAAAACCCCGGAGAGTAAAGCGTTGACGGGGGAGTCGGCGATATTGCCCGCCGGCCGCCGTCTTACCCTCACTTACCGGGAATTAAACGAAAAAGCCAATCAACTGGCCCGTTTACTAAGGAAAAAAGGCGTAAAACCCGGGGTTATTGTCGGCATACTGCCGGAACGGGCCGTAGAGATGATGGTAGGTATTTTAGCTGTCATCAAAGCGGGAGGGGCTTATTTGCCTTTAGACCCGGATTATCCCCGGGAACGAATACGTTATATTTTAGGAGACAGCGGTTCTACCCTATTCCTCACCTGGAAAAACCTAAGGCCTCTAATCGAAACAGGAGGAGGAATAATCGAAATAGACGATAACGAAATATACCGGGGAAACGCCGGTAATCTTGAAGAAGCAGCCGGTCCCGGCGACCTGTTATATGTGATCTACACATCCGGCTCCACGGGCCGTCCCAAAGGCGTCATGATAGAACATCGCCCGCTGGCGAATTTCATCAAAGGTATAACCGGCGTTATTCCTTTTAGTACGGCTGATTGTATACTTTCGCTGACTACCATCTCATTCGATATATTCGGTTTGGAAACGCTGCTGCCGTTAACGAAAGGCGCCCGGGTGATAATCGGCGGCCGGGAAGAGCAGGTGGACCCGAAAGCGGCGGCCTTAACTATATCCGGCGAAAACGTGACTATACTCCAGGTGACCCCATCCCGTTTATCGCTGCTGCTGTCCGACGCCGGATCAGCGGCGGTTTTAAACGACCTGGAATACCTATTGGTAGGAGGAGAAGCCCTGCCTGCACCCCTATTGGAAAAAGCGAGGCAGGTTCGCGGCGGTAAAATTTATAATCTTTACGGCCCCACGGAAACCACCATATGGTCGGCCATCAAAGATGTCAGCCGGGGAGAATCGCTGAATATAGGAGCGCCCATAGCCAACACGCAAATATACATACTGGGTAAAGGAGGCATTTTGCAGCCCTTAGGCGTACCCGGTGATTTATATATTGCCGGGGCGGGGCTGGCCCGGGGATACATCAACAACCCGGAACTCACCGCCGGGAAGTTCGATAAGGGCGCGGCGCACCCAGCCTCCGCTGTCCGGGCCGGTCAGTCTTCATTGATCGCCGGTCACAGATCGCCGCCCACACTTTACTCTACAGGCGATTTGGCCCGGTGGCTGCCCGGCGGAAATATAGAATTTTTAGGCAGGCTCGACCACCAGGTCAAAATCAGGGGTTTCAGGATAGAACTCGGTGAGATAGAGAACCGGCTGCAGGCGCATGCCCGGGTGAAAGAAGCGGTAGTCATCGCCAAAACCGGGGCTGGCCAAAGAGCCGCGGAGGACCGGTATTTGCTCGCATATTTGGTTACCCGGGACAGCGAATCCTTAACCGTAAGCGAATTAAAAGAACATTTATCTACCGGTTTACCGGACTATATGATTCCCAACCGGTTTGTGCACCTGGAAAAGATACCGCTTACGGCCAACGGCAAAGTGGATTATAAAGCCCTCGACGACTCCGGTAAAGCCCTAGGAACGGGTATTGCCTATGAAGCGCCGCACAGCGAAGCGGAAAAAGCCATCGCCGCGGTATGGCAGGAAGTGCTGGAGATAGAAAAAGTCGGCAAACATGATAATTTTTTTGAAATAGGCGGTAATTCCCTCCGTATAATCACAGTATACAACCGTCTAATAAATATATTTGATCGAAACATCCCTATCGTAAATTTGT
Organism: Candidatus Aminicenantota bacterium; assembly: GCA_023135565.1. Taxonomy (GTDB): domain Bacteria; phylum Acidobacteriota; class Aminicenantia; order UBA2199; family UBA2199; genus JAGLQA01. The sequence continues at coordinate 9,738 of JAGLSW010001205.1, forward strand.
TTCGTTATACAACGGTTGCCTCTTTAGCCGGTTTTATAAGCAGCCGGGATGAAGAAGAAAAAGAAGTCGTCTTAATAGATGAAGAACGCGCCGCCGCAGTGGAGAGAGGCAAACAGGATAGGCAGAAAAGACTGCAAAGAAGAAAAAGGAGTACAACATGAGCGAAATAGACACTTCCACCGGGTTGGAAATCGCCGTTACCGGCATGTCCGGCAGGTTCCCCGGCGCCGCTAATATAGATGAATTCCGGCAAAACCTGTTAAATGGCGTAGAATCGATTTCTTTTTTTAGCGACGAAGAACTGCGGGAAGCCGGGTACAGCGAAGAGCAATTAAAAGACCCTAACTTCGTAAAAGCGTCCGGTCTTATGAAAGACAGCGAATGTTTCGATTCCGAATTTTTCGGTTATACCCCCGATGAAGCCGAAGTGATGGATCCCCAGGCCCGGGTATTCCATGAATGTGCCTGGAACGCCCTGGAAAACGCCGCCTGCGACCCGGCCGCCTACAAAGGGCTAATCGGCCTGTATGCCGGGGCCTCGCCCAATTTCAACTGGGAAGCTCATTCGTACCTGACGGGGAAAGCCCAATCTCTCGGTTTTTTCCGGGCCGGTCACCTGATGCAGAAAGATTTCCTGTGCGGCTTAATATCTTACAAACTCGATCTTAAAGGCCCGAGCTTTTTTATGTATACCGCCTGTTCCACTTCTTTGGTAGCGGTTCACCTGGCCTGCCAGGCGCTCTTGAACGGTGAGTGCGACACCGCCCTGGCCGGGGGTGTAACGGTTCTGCAAAGCGGGAAAGGCGGGTATTATTACCAGGAAGGCATGATCCGGTCCCCGGACGGGCACTGCCGTGCTTTCGACGTCGACGCGCAGGGTATAGTCGGTGGAGACGGCGCCGCTGTAGTGGTGCTGAAACGCCTGCAGGACGCCCTGGACGACCGCGATTATATCCACGCGGTCATAAAAGGTTCCGCCATCAATAACGACGGCCTGCGCAAAGTGGGCTTTACCGCGCCCAGCGTGGAAGGTCAGGCGCAGGTCATCAAAATGGCCCAGCAATTGGCCGAAGTGGAAGCTGAGAGTATCGGTTATATCGAAGCTCACGGCACCGGCACCAACCTGGGCGACCCGGTGGAAATCGCCGCCCTGAAACTGGCTTTTAATACGGACAAACGGCATTTCTGCGGCATCAGCGCCTTAAAATCCAATGTGGGGCACCTGGATTCCGCTGCCGGTATCGCCGGGTTTATCAAAGCGGTGCTGGCGTTAAAAGAAGGAAAAATCCCGCCCACCGTGCATTTTACGAAAGCGAACCCCAAACTGGAACTGGAAGATTCGCCTTTTTATATCGCCGCTGAATTGGCGCCCTGGAAAACCGGCAGCCCCCTGAGAGCCGGGGTTAGTTCTTTCGGGATCGGCGGCACCAATGCGCACGTGATCTTAGAAGAGTTCCCCGACCGGACTGGTTTATCAGAAGTTTTTGCGGGGGTGCAGGGGGCAGTTTTTTCAAAAAGCGCCCCCTGCCCGCCGGAGGCAAGCTCGCAGCGCGAGGCAAAAAAAGGAGACAGTCAAAAAAAATACTATCACCTGCTGCCACTGTCCGCCAAAAGCCCGGCTGCGCTGGATCGAAGTACGCGGAATTTGGCCGTTTTCCTGGAAGAGAACCAGGGGATTCCTATCGCCAACGCCGCTTATACGCTGCAGGTTGGACGGGCCGCCTTTAACCACAGGCGCATGATAGTTTGTACCTGCGCGGAAGACGCAGCCGAAATATTGAACCGCGAAGAACCGGGCAAACTTCCATCCTTTACTATTAACAGCGAAGAGAAAAAACCGCTCTTTTTTATGTTTTCCGGCCAAGGTTCCCAGTACGTGAACATGGGCCTGGATTTATACGAACAGGAACCCCTGTTCCGGCGCGAAATGGACAACTGTTTCGATATCCTAAAAAAGCAGGTTAACCTGGACTTCAAAAGCATTCTTTACCCGGATGAGCCGGGCGATCAAAAAAAACCGGGTACAAAGCCTCGATCCGCGCATGACATTAACCGGACTTATATCACCCAGCCGGTTCTTTTTGCCCTTGAATATGCCCTGGGTAAATTGCTTATGTCCTGGGGAATGCGGCCCGGCGCCATGATCGGCCACAGTATCGGCGAATACGCCGCCGCCTGTTTCGCCAGTGTTTTTTCCCTGGAAGACGCCCTGGAGCTGGTTGCCCTGCGCGGCAAATTGATGCAGGAGCTGCCTTCGGGATCGATGTTGAGTGTACCCCTAAGCGAAAAAGAACTGGCCCCGCTGCTGACCCCCGGAAAGAACCTATCCCTGGCAGCGGTAAACAGTCCCGGACGCTGTGTGGTTTCCGGGCCTCACGAAGCCATAGAAGCCTTTGCCGCCGAATTGAGCAAAGAGGATAGGGCAAGCCGCCGCCTCAAAACCTCCCATGCCTTTCATTCCGCCATGATGGACCCCATACTGGAGACATTTACGGCGGCAGTGGGAAAAATGAAACCGGGCCAACCTCAGTTACCCTTTGTTTCCAATGTCAGCGGCACCTGGATCACTCCCGCTCAAGCGCAGGACCCCGCATACTGGGCCGGGCACATCCGCGGCACTGTGCGTTTTGCCGCGGGACTCGAAGAATTGTTGAAAGAAGAGAACGCGATTTTTGTCGAAGTAGGTCCCGGTAAAACGCTTTTCACATTTGCGCGGCAGCAAGAGCTAACGCCGCGGCACTATGTCACCGCCCTGCTGCCTCACCCCGGGGACGAAAAAAAGGACGGCTATTTCTTCCGGGATAAGATCGGCCGGCTGTGGCTGCACGGGCAAGAAATCGATTGGGCCCGCTACCATGAAGCGGATGAAACCCGGGAAGGCCGGGCGCCGCGCCGTATACCTTTACCCGGCTACCCCTTCGAACCGGTACGCTATTCCCCGGGTGGCGATCCTTTTAGCCTGGCGGCCCGGATGCTGGCGGCCCAACCCCGCGATACCCTGGAAAGATCCGGGATAGAAGATTGGTACTACCTGTCTGCGTGGCAAGAATCGGCCCTGCCGGAAGTTGAAGCCGGCAGCACGGAAAAGAAAACCGACTGGCTGCTGTTTATCGACGACTGCGGTTTCGGCGCCCGGTTCGGTGAGTTTCTAACGCGGCAGGGGCACAGTGTCGTGACGGTCGAAGCCGGGACTCAATTTGCCAAAAGAGGCAGCAGCGGATATATAATAGACCCCGGGCAGGAGAGCCATTTCGACACTCTTTTCGGCGAATTAAAAGCGGCCGGGACTTTGCCCGGTGAAATTATCCACGCCTGGGGTGTGACCGGCCGGGACGAAGAACTGGATTTAGAGAATCTCGACCGTTTCCGGGTACCCGGGTTGTACAGCCTGCTGAGCATCGTTCAGGCCATAGGCAGCCGGGATATTCCCGATGAAATGGTAATAACCGTAGTAACGGACGGCATGCGCTGCGTCACCGGCCGGGAGTTGGTGAACCCGGCTAAAGCGGCCATGATCGGGGCGGTAAAGATAATCCCCTTAGAATACGCCAACATAAAATGCCGCAGTATCGATATCGTGACCCCGGCAGGCGGGAGCGCTGAAGAAAGCGGGCTTTTTAGCCTGCTGCTGCAGGAAACCGAAATCCCGGTAACTGCCGGCATCGAAATTGCTTACCGCCAGAAACAGCGCTGGGAAAGGGTTTACGAAGCACAGAAAATGGAGAAGCCGGCGGCTTCGCAAACGCGGCTGAAAGAAAAAGGAGTTTATTTGATTATAGGTGGATTTGGCGGAATGGGATCCAGCATAGCGGAGCACCTGGCCGGTACCTACAAAGCCCGGTTGATCCTAACCGGGCGCACTGCTCTCCCGGAACGTGAAACCTGGCCGGAGCAGTTGAAAACCCTGGAAAAAGAAGACAGCGCCGCGGTTAAAATTCGCGGTGTCCTAAAACTCGAAGAGCAGGGCGCGGAAGTGATAACCGCCGCGGCCGACACCGCGGACCTGGAGCAGATGCGGCAGGTGGTCGAACGGGCGGAGCAGCGTTTCGGGCCAATAAACGGCGTCATTCATACAGCCGGTGTGATCGACTACGGCGGAATTATCCGGAAACGAACCCGGGAAATTACCCATAAATATATGGCCTCCAAAATGGAAGGCACCCTGGTACTGGCACATATTTTTAAAAACAAAAACCTCGATTTTCTCTCTCTTTTCTCTTCTACCGGCAGCGTGCTGTACCGCAGTAAATTCGGCCAGGTGAGCTACAACGCGGCCAATGAATTTATCGAAGCCTATGCCCAACGCAGTTCGGTGAAAGGTGGACCGCAAACCTTTTCTATCAACTGGTGTGACTGGTGGGATGTAGGCATGTCCATCCGCTCCCTGCAAGAATACCACAAAAAAGACAGCGGGGAAGTCGATTATAACGCCATGCTCAATAACGGCGTTTTCCCCGCGGAAGGTGTGGACGCCTTCTGCCGGATATTGGCCTCGGAACAGCACCGGGTAACGGTTTCGCCATACGACTTAAATGTCCTGATACGGCAGCAGTTCGCGCCGCCTGCCGCCGCACAGGAGAACGAAGCCGCCGCAGGGCGGCGGGCTTCCCGGGCGAATTTGAGGCAGCGTCCCGGTTTAAGCGCCGGGTATGTCGAACCCCGGGGAGAAATAGAAGAGAAGCTGGCACGCATCTGGCAGGATTTTTTCGGTGTCGGGCAAATCGGTGTGCTCGATGATTTTTATGAATTGGGTGGTGATTCCCTGAGGTTGTTGAGTTTGATAGGGCTGATAAAAAAGGAGATGAATTATACCATTTCTTTAAGTAACATGATGCTCTATCCCAATATCAGGGAAATGGCGGCTAACATCCATGAAGAAACCCTGCTCAACAAACTGGAATGTGTTGTCAGGTTAAACCGGGGAGTGCACCGCAGGAATATATTCATTCTACACCCGCTCCACGGCATGGTGGCCCAGTACAGGGAACTGGCCAGGTTACTGGAAGGGCGCTTTAATGTGTTCGGCATCCAGGCAAAGGGTATGCTCAAAGAGACGAAAATGCCCGAAACCATGGATGAGCTGGTAGATAATTACATCCGGGAGATTTTAACGATCCAGGAGGAAGGGCCTTATATCATCAGCGGTCATTGTTTCGGCGACATGATCGGGTACTACCTAATCAAGCGCCTGGAAGACAAAAACAAGAAAGTGGAAAAATTCATTATGATGGATGATATTGCTTTTATACCGCCCCATGTGGTCAGTTATTACCGCCAGGCCAGGATTATCGATTTTATATTAAAACCCTTTAATATGATATTGGACCCTTTTAAGAAAAGAAAGGATAAGAAAATCCGTGAGGCGCAATTACAGGATGAAGAAGAAAGTTTGGCAGCCGCAGGCTCCGGCGGGGAAGGGGAGACGGCCGGGGAAGAAAACGGGGCCGTCGAAAGCGAAAAAAAACCGGGTAGGGAAATAGCCCCCGAAAAATTAAGAATAAGAGCCAAAATGAATGTTCACAAAATAAACCGCAGGTACTGGCTCGGTTCCGCCTATAAAAGAACCACGGGAATCGTAAAAGCGCCGATATTAAACATAAAAGCCAGGGAAACCCATTTCCTGGTTATCGAAGAGGAAATGAAGAAAATGACATTAGGCAAGTTTACCCTGGTCGAAATTCCCGGGGATCACAACAATTTATTCCAGTATCCCCAGGTAGAACGTTTAGCAGAGGTGTTCAAAGAGCATTTGCCGGAAGAAACCGCGGTCAAAAAGGAAAAACGAAAAAAATAAGCCCGCCGCATTGGAAGAAGATGAGAAGCGCTTTGGATTTTAAAGCCCACCACGTGGGCAGGGTATAAGCGGCTTCGCCGCAGAGGCAGCGTGTGAGCGCTTTTGA
>JAGLSW010001206.1 GCA_023135565.1 Candidatus Aminicenantota bacterium
AAAATTTTGCGGAATTGCTGGGGGCACCGCCGGAGGCTTGAATAAATAAAAATTTTCGTTTAAAATAGTCGCATGAAAAACAAAAAATCTAAAAAAAATTTACTAACTGTTATGATAGGCATCCCGGTTTTTGTTGGGCTTTTGTTTTTTTCTCCTATTTTCCAGGCCGGGCAGGCGCAGCCCGCCGGACCTGACGAGAATAACCGCATGAGTAAGAATCACGCCCCTACTCCTTTCAGCGCGGCGGAGATTCGAGACGCTTGTCCTACAGGGCGGCGCACGAAGTACAAAATAGAAGCGCCGGGCAGGCCCGATTCCTTCAGGATAACGACTTTTGCCAACAGCACTTTATTAGGGACGACTTTCGAATCCGTGACCCTAAATTCCGCAGGAAAGCAGGTGGGTGAAACACAAAAAGCAGAAATTAGATGGGTAGAACTGCAAGCTCACGCTTCTTTTCCTAAAACCCAGACTAAAATCACCTCTGAAAAATATACCACGCCTGCCGGAACTTATGCCTGCCGGCTTTATACTGTGACTTCGGTCAAAGAGGGCAAGAAGGTGGTGCAGCGTTATCGGTTTGCTAAAATGCTGCCCGGTCCGCCGCTCTGTTTCGAACAGGAAGTAGAAGGCAAGCTCTCCTTTCGCATGACCCTGATAAAATCGGAGCGGGTAAAAATCAAGAAACCGGGGGGGAAAAATAAAAAGGACAAACAGGACAAAAATACCACCACAGCAAACGAAACCGGGGGGGGAAAATAATTTCTTACAAAATCCGGTTAATTTTCTTTAGACTGCTGGTAAAATACTTCCTTTCCTTAGTGCTAAGCCCCTGGATAACCCTATCCTCACACTCCCTTTTGATCTCCTCGATGCGCCTTTTTACCAGGATACCTTTCTCCGCCAACGATATAGTACAACGCCGCCTGTCCTCGGAATCACATTCCCTTAAAAAATAACCGTTCCGCACCAGTTTGTCGATTACCCGGCTGGCCCGGGAAGGAGAGAGGTTCATCTTGCGGGAAAGCGTACTGCCGCATACTTCCTCCTCCGGTTCTAAGGCCGAGATACCGTTATATTCAGCGGGCGAAAGATCAGCTTCCGCCATAATGACCGATTCGTTATCCACACATCTGGCTTTTAGCTGTTCTATCAAATCGATCAATCGTTCCATTTTTTACTCGCATTTTTAAACTTATTTTTTCTTGCCTTCGAGGGTGCGGCAGGTTACCTCATCGCGGCGATCTCCCGGTCAAGCCCGGGCTTATCGAAGCCCACTATAATCTTGCCGTTAAAATCTATTACCGGCACACCTTGCTGCCTGGACTTATGAAGCATCTCTTCGGCTCTGCGGAGGTCAACCGCTACATTGTAATCGGAAAACTTGACCCCTTTGTCCCGCAAATACTTCTTGGCTATATTACAATAGGTACAGGTTGGAGTTGAATATATCTTAACCATCTTACTTTCCTTCTTAAGCTGCAGCGAGAGACTCTACAGTGTCTACCAACGTATTCTCAGACTGTACACCCACGAACTGCTCAGCCAATTCACCATTCTTAAAAATAATCATCGTAGGTATCCCGGTTATACCGAATTTTTGGGGGATTTCCCTGTTCTCATCCACATTGAGCTTGCAAATCTTTGCCTTATCACCGATCTTGCCGGCAACCTTATCGAGAATAGGACCCTGCATGCGGCAAGGATAACACCAGGGGGCCCAAAAATCCACTATGGTTACACCTTTTCCGACTACTTCATAAAAATTATCGTCATTAATGTCTGTTACTTGTGCCATTTTACTTACTCCTTCAAATTGGTTTCTTTTGGCATTAATTGCTACCGGCAACTATTGCCGGTAACAATATAACATAACTTTTCTATTTTGTCAACTTTTTTTTAAAAAGCGGCCTTTTAGGGGACAGGCTAAAAAATTCCCCTTGATGTGATGCGCGCCTCACCCGGAAACGAGTGAAATTAAATCATTCTTTGCCTCC
>JAGLSW010001207.1 GCA_023135565.1 Candidatus Aminicenantota bacterium
CAGGGCCGCCGGAGGCAAATTTGATAGGAAATCCCGGATGCTGTTTTATGCTTGACAAGTCACTCGCTTTTCTGTATATTTTATATCTATAATGAGGTAGGACAAATGAAAAAAAAATTAACACTTTTAACGATTTTTGTTTTTTTAGTTATCACCCTGCCCCTGTGCGCCTTTGACGCCGCTGAAGATGATAGTTCCGCCGGGATCGATTTCGACGCCGGACTGTTGTTCAGCTTCAACAGGGCAAAGGTGGAATTGGGCGCGGACAAAACCGTGAGCACACTGGCCTATCAATACATGGCCTTAGAAATCGACGTGGAAATTTTCAGCGGTTTTACCCTGGGAGTAATCGCCGGTTACAACCGAAATTTCTTTAACGACCCGGTTGATTTCACGCAATTGCCCCTCACGCTGAGGGTAGAGAAAATGAAAAACAGTTCCCTTCTTTTAGGAGCAAACTTGAAAGCGGAGTTGTTCTCTTTCGGCGATTTTACCCTGATAGGCAAAGGTGAGTTTCTCTGGTTCAGGCAGTTTAATCACGAGAGTCCCATAGAGTTGTCCGTGGTAACCGGGAACGCAGTAGTCGAGAACGCTTTTTACCAGGCAACCGTCGATCTATTACTCAAATACGACAGGTGGACCGGGGTCGAGATTTTCTTTGGGCCGGAACTGTACCTGTTGGACGGCGAAATATCCGCCGACGAAACCATCGAAGATATTCAGGCCCGACAGACTTTAGAATATAAACAGGATAGTCTTTTCGGTTTTGTAGTCGGCGCAAGTTTCGAAATCGGCAGTCACGTGGAATTGTTCTTAAGCGCCGGTCTCTTTTCAAAGACTTCCTTCTGCGCCGGTCTTTTCTATATTTTTTAAAAGGTGAGGTTCATTATGAGTAAAATAAAAAAAATAATATTTACTTTTATAATAGGCGGTCTTTTTTTAATTTTCAGTGGTGAGTTTTCCTCTCCTACTTTAGAATTCGGCCTCTACAACGGGGGCGAACCCCTAATTTTTGACGGGGAAAGAGCCTATGCGCCCGGCCAGGTGGTGGTGAAATTCGCCGGGGAAAATCCTAAAACCGCGGGTCTGAACTCTAAAGGAACCGGTCACACCGCGGCGGACAGGGTACTGCGCCATAAATACAGGTCTGAAATAAAAGCTGTCAACAAAGACCGTTACAGCGATTACTATATCGTGGAAACCCACAAAAACTGCGCTCTCGAAGCCTTCAGGGAAAAGCTGCGCCGGGACCCTTCAATCGCAGCAGCGGAGCTGAATTATTATGCCCACATTGCCGCCACCCCGGATGACCCTTATTTCGCTTATCAATACGCCTTAGACAACCAGGGCCAGGTGTACGTGCCCAATATCGGTCTCAGAGGCAGAGGCGACAGCGACATCGACGCCCCGGAAGGCTGGGATTGGACTACCGGCAGCGGGGATGTGATCATCGCCATTATAGATACAGGCGCGGCTCCCCATGAGGATTTAGTCAACAAGTTGGTGCCCGGTTATAATTTTATAGCAGACAACACCAATACTGCCGATGACAATGGCCACGGCACTTTCGTGGCCTCCATTGCCGCAGCCGAAACCGGCAACGGCACCGGCATGGCCGGCGTGGACTGGAATGCCAAAATAATGCCTCTAAAATGCGTCGCCAGCGATGGGCTTGCGTCTTATACGGTGCTTGCCGCCGGTATCAGGTACGCCGCCGACAGCGGCGCTAAAGTTATCAATCTCAGCTTAGGCGGCGCTTACCCCAGCTTTGTATTGGAAGACGCCTGCAGTTATGCTTTCGGCAAAGGCTGCGTGATCGTGGCTGCCGCCGGTAACCAGGGCGGCCAGGTGCTCTATCCCGCCGCTTATGACGATTACGTGCTGGCAATAGCGGCAACCGACTCCTACGACAATAGACTCGGATGGTCCAATTACGGCCCCCAGGTGGATGTGGCGGCTCCCGGTCAATATGTGTTCGGCGCCATCTATTTCCCCGACGAACCGGACGTTTTCAACGCTTACGGTTGGGGCAGCGGCACTTCCTTTTCCACCCCCTACGCTGCCGGAGCCGCGGCCCTGCTGATGGGGTACAAACCCTCTCTTGCCAATGACGTGGTAATGAAAATTATAAAATATACCGCCGACGATGTGAACCGGGACGTCTACCCCGGCGTCGATGATTTTATCGGTTATGGCAGGATCAATATCGGTAGGCTTTTAGGAGCTTACGAACTAAACTGATGTTATCTTACCTGAGAGTCGAGAACTTTGCTGTTGTTGAAAAAGTAGAATTAGACTTTTCCGGGAATTTGAATGTGTTAACCGGGGAAACCGGGGCCGGTAAGTCGATATTAATAGACGCCATCAAATTCTTCCTGGAAAAAAAAACGCCGCCCAATTCTTCCCGCGGTCCGGGCAAAAAACTGCTGGTAGAAGCCATGTTCACCAAAAACGATGAAGAACTTGTCTTCAGGCGGGAAGTGAATAACGGCAAATCCCTCTGTTTTTTAAACGGCAGGATGGTCCCTTTTGTGCAATTAAAGGAGATGGCCGGGAAGTTCCTGAATATATACGGCCAGAACGATCACACTTTTCTTTTGAACCCCACCAATCACCGTTTATTTTTAGATGAGTTCTGCGCCAATTCCGACTTGTTGGGCAAGATTGCCGCCTGTTACGGGGAGTTAAAAAAGGCCATCGCCGAATTGGAAGACCTAAAAAAGCAAAGCGAGCAAGTCAACGAAAAATTGGATTTTATTCATTTCCAGGAAGCTGAGATCGAGAGCCTGGGCATGGAGCGAGGTGCGGACGAAGTACTGGAACAAGAGGTGAAAATCCTCTCTTCCGCCGAAGAGATCACCGCCAAATCCGGCGTTTTAATCGAAGCTTTTCACCAGGATGACGGCTCGTTGTACAACAAGCTGGCCGAGAATTTGCGCAATCTCGAATATTTAAAAGGCATTTACCCGGACTTAGAGTCTTACGTAGATGAGATCAACAAGTTTTACCACCTGCTGCCGGAGTTTTCCGACGCGCTTTCCGAGAAAGTGGGCAAAGTGGAATACGATGAAGAAGAGTTGAATAAATTAGAAGAGAAACTGTTGAAACTCAACCGGTTAAAAGAGAAGTACCGTACCGGTTTGGACGGGCTGTTGGATAAATTAGAAGCCCTTAAAGAAGAGAAAACCCGGCTCTTGGACATGGATTTTTCCAAACAGGACAAGCAGAAAGAGATAGACCGGTTGTTCGTCGAATACGAAAAATTGAACCGCCGCTTAAGGGCCCGGAGAAAGGAGAAAGCAGCCCGGCTTTGCAAAGTGATCGAGAAGGAACTGGCCAAATTAGAAATGAAGAAAGCGAAGTTTTCGGTGCAGGTGGAAGAGATCGAACCCGGGCCTAAGACCATCGGCGGCACGGGCACCGACAGGGTCGAGTTTTATTTTTCATCCAACCCAGGCCAGCCACCCGGTCAGATCAAGAATGTGGCTTCCGGCGGTGAGTTATCCAGGTTGATGCTGGTCTTAAAATCCTTGATCGAAGAAGCCGGTTATTCCGCTTATATTTTCGATGAGATCGACGCCGGCATCGGCGGCAAGACAGCGGAATTCGTCGGTGAAAAATTAAAGCGAATTGCTGAAATCAACCAGGTGATTTGTATTTCTCATTTGCCTCAGATCGCATCTTTTGCCGGCCGGCATTTTTTGATCAGCAAAGAGTTCAAGCAGGATGAAACCTTCAGTTATGTAGAGAAGTTATCCCGTAAAGACAGGGTTAGGGAGATTGGCCGGTTGATGGTAGGCAGCGGCATCGATGAGGATGTATTGAAAGCCGCCGAGAATTTATTAGTCAAGAACAGCGGATGAAATTTTACATAAAAACTTTCGGCTGCCAGATGAATGTGAACGACTCGGAGAAGATGCGGCACATATTAAAAGAGAAAGGCTTGACTGCCGCGAAAAATGAGATCGATGCCGACATCGTGATAATAAATAGCTGTGCAGTGCGTGAGAAGCCCCAGGAGAAGATATTTTCTTTTGCCGGGCGGGTGCCGGCCGGTAAAAAGGTTATTGTCGCCGGTTGTGTAGCACAATCGGAGAAGGAGAATATATTAAAGCGTGGTCCCCGTATCGATTATGTAGTAGGTACACACCAGTATTACAAGATCGGTGATATCGTTGACAAAATGGCGTCGCCCGGACTTGAAAACTCACCATCTCCCGAAGAAGACCCTAAACAAAAGTTTTGCGGGGGTGCAGGGGGCAGTTTTTCAAAAGAGCCCCCTGCCCGTCGGAGACAAAAAAAAGTAAGCGCTGAATTCACTAAAGAGTGGCAGGAGAAGACGCCCTATGTGGAATCGCGGGATAGTGTAGTTTCCGGATTTATATCTATAATGGAAGGCTGCGATAATTTTTGTTCATATTGTATCGTGCCTTTTACGCGGGGCAGGGAGAAGCACCGGCCATTTGCTCAGATAGTTAAAGAAGCGGAGTATTTGGCGGAAGCCGGTTACAAAGAGATTATTTTATTGGGCCAGAATGTCAACAATTGGCAGGACAGCGGGGAAGGTCTAAAGTTTCCCGATCTTTTGGCTCGCTTAGCCGAACATGTACCTGTCAAGTGGCTTCGTTTTATTACTTCTTATCCCGGTTATTATGACGATGAACTGATTGCTGTTTTGGCCGAACATAGAAGCGTCGCCCGGCACATTCATTTTCCCGCCCAATCCGGTTCTACTCGTATTTTAAAAAAGATGAATCGCATTTACACCCGGCCCCGGTATTTAAAAATAATAAAAGATTTCAAGAAAAAAGTGCCCGGCATGAAGTTCAGTGCTGATTTTATCGTCGGATTTCCCGGCGAAACCGAGCGGGATTTTCGGTTGACTTTGTCGTTGATCGAGCAGGTTGAGTATGAATCTTTATTTTCTTTTATTTACTCGCCGCGGAAGCACACGAAGGCTTACAAAGCGGCGGACGACATCCCCCTGCAGGTGAAGAAAGAGCGGCTTTACCGGCTGCAGGAGACCCAGGAGAAAATCCAACTGCGTAATAATAAGAAGTTGGTAGGCCGGGAGGTAGAGGTTTTGGTAACCGGCGTCAATCCTAAGAAAGCCGGTGCAGTTATTGGTAGGACGGAGAGTTACCAGGTGGTGAATTTTGTGTCCGATGCCTTGCCCGGTGAGATTCGGAAGGTACTGGTGGATAATGTCGGCCCTTATTCTTTGAGGGGGGACGTTGAGCGGCTTCGCCGCAAGAGACAGCGTGTGAGCGTTTTTGATTCTAAATAAATAAAAGTTTTGTTCAAACTTTTTTAAAAGTTTGGCC
>JAGLSW010001208.1 GCA_023135565.1 Candidatus Aminicenantota bacterium
GGCAGGGCCGCCGGAGGCAAAGAGGTTGGATGAGCCGTATCCCCGCCGGAGGCTAATTCACTGTAACAAAATATTACACCTGCAAAAAAAGCGAAGAAGGCTGCCTATCCAGGTTATTGGGCATTTGCCCCGGGATAGGGGCAAATCTGTGATACAAAATGTTACAGGAGGGACGGCCCCCCAATTAGGAAGGTCATTCAAAACATTTTTTTTTGTTAAAAAATCTTTGCGGAAAAAATGTTCACAGACCGGTAGTGCTGGGAAACAACCGGTAGCACTGCTTTCCAGGCAGGACAGCGCTCGATCCACAATGCCGGTGAAAGCGCCGTTCAAGATAATTCCCCCGCTTATTTGTGCTGACCGGAGTGCATTCTTGGTTAAAAAATTTCGCGGCAATAGCAAAACCTGTAACAAAACGTTACACTAACTCGTCAACCGGGATAAAAGTAAAAAAGGGTAAAACCCTTGTGAATAAAGGCTTTTAAGCAGATCCGACAGCTTTGGCAAGAAACTTGCTTTGTATTCTTATTAAAAGTAAAAGAAAACTATAATCCCCGCGGAGCGGGTTATACCCTGTCCACCTGGTGACTCAGAGGGTAGGGACGTCGTCCCCCCGCAGCGTGAAAATAGGAAGGAGGCAAAATGAAAAGAGTAATGAGTCTTTCCCAAATTTTAAAACAGGGTTTATTTTTATTGTTGTGTGTATGTGTTTTATTTCCGGCTGTGCATCTTCAAGCTGCCGGCTTTACGGTGAATACCGCCAAGGATACAGTGGATGCGAATCCCGGGGACGGCGCCGCCGCCGATTCCGGCGGGAAATGTTCGCTGCGGGCGGCTATTATGGAAGCCAATGCCCTAAGCGGAGCGGACACTATCACCATCCCGGCGGGAACCTACAAACTTACCGTCAGCGGCGCGGATGAAGACAACTGTATCTCCGGCGACCTGGATATCCGCTCAGACCTGACTATCAACGGTGCAGGCAAAAACCTTACTACCATCGACGGCGATGAATTAGACCGGGTATTCCATATTAGAGGCGAATGGACGGTAACGATCGCCAACTTGACGGTACGAAACGGCAGAAGCCCCAACGGTGTATCGGTTACCTCATCCAGCATCTTGGAGGCCCGGGAAATTAGCTCAGAAACGAAATTAAACAAAAGTTTTGATC